>WQTN01000124.1 GCA_009786295.1 Methanomassiliicoccaceae archaeon | reverse complement strand
GGAAAAGCAGATGCTGTTCCATATCTTCTTTCTTCATTGTCCCATCCATTTACATCCCATCCATCCTTTTTAAGTTTCCGTTTCCTGTTTTTTCAAAGCCTCTTCTTCATATTTCGATACTTCGGCAAGATCCGGCTGTATTATCACCTTGCTGATGCCGGACGGCGGCCTTGTCACCCCGATCAGGTGGTCGGCCGTTGCCAGTGTTACTTTCCTTAATGATACCTGTATGAACTGCGCTCTGCGCGAGCTCTCTTTGATCCTCCTTGCCACCATCTCCGCGTTGACCGAGTCCAAGAACATATCGACCTCGTCCAACACATAGAACGGCGACGGCTGGTATTCCTGGATCGCGAAGATGAACGCGAGCGCCGTGAGGGACTTCTCTCCTCCGGAGAGCGCCTCGAGCCTCAGCAGCTTGCCGTTCTTCGGTTTCGCGTTTATCGTCAGACCTCCAAGGAACGGATCGTCCTCGTTCTCCAGGCCCATGAACGCCTCCCCTCCGCCGGACAGCTGCTCGTATACTTGTTTGAAGTTCGCATTCACAGCGTTATACGACTGCATGAACAGCCCTTTCTTCTGGGAGTTCAGAGAGTCCGTGAGGTCGCTGAGCTCCTTTATCTGGTTCTTCAGTTTGTTCACGTCCGCCATCAGGCTGTCGTATCTGCCCTTGCGCTCTTCGTAATCCTCTATCGCGCGGAGGTTGACATTGCCTATTCTTGAAAGGACGTTCTCGCAGGACCTTATCGTGCGTTTTATCTCCTCCTCTGACGGAACCGGGAGGTTCACCTCGATCTTTATCTCGGCTATCTCCGCCTCTATCTGGGCCAGATTCCCTTTGGCGATATTTATCTGCGCTTCGGTGGATGTTTTTATGCTATCCTTCGTCCCCATCTTCTCCTGAGCGGATTCCCTTTCGCCGTCCAGCTTGTATCCTTTTTCAACGAGAGCGTCCCTTTCATCCCTCAGCCCTTCGATGCCGGCCTCCATCTCCTTCTCGATCTTCCTGAGGGCCTCGAGCTCGATTGTTATCCTCTCCATCTCTTTGGCATACCCGGCTATGTCCTCTCTGCTTCCTTTGATCTTCTTCATGACAGATCTCATCTGCGCTTCGAGTGATTCGCGCTGTTTGTTGAGTCCTGAGATCTCCGTTTCCAAAGCATTCTTCTGTGTGCGCAGCTCGGATGCTTCTTCTGAGAGTTTGTAAATGCTGTCCCTTGCCTTCTGGATCCTTTCTTGCATCTCTGCCGGAGCGATCTCGGTGATCCTCTCTCTGACCTCTGCCCTCTCGGCCCTCATCGATACCAAAGAGGCAGATATCTCCTCCAGCTCCTTTTTCAGGACCGATAGCTGGCTTTCCGCAGTGTTGCGTTCTTTGGTCTTTGCGGAGATCTCGTCCGCGATCAGCTGCCTCGACCTCTTCAGTTCAGATATCCTTGCGGTAAGCTGACCTATCTGCGCCTGTGCGCCGATGCCCGCGCTGGACAGCTTTCTCATTTCGTCGTCCATTGCGCGGATGCCGTCCCTTGTCTCCCTCAGCTTTACCCTTAAGATGTCCAGAGCGTCGTTGGCCGCCCTCAGTTTTGCGCCTACGTCATCCAGTTTGGATTCGGACGCTGCGCCGAATTTCATTATGCTCTGAGTGTTGAGCGTTCCTCCGGTCATTGCACCGGATGCCTCCACGAGCTCTCCGCCCTTGGTGACCAGCCTTATCCCTCCCATGAGCGCTCTTGCCTCGGCGACGGTGTTCACCACCAGTGTGTCCTGGAACACATACCAGAACACGTTCGCGTATTTTTCATCGTAATCGATAAGATCGGTGGCATATCCTTCCGTCTGTTTGACGGTCATTATCGCCTTTGCTCTCGGCTTTCCGCTTATCATCTTGTTCAGCGGCAGGAACGTCACCCTGCCGAGTTTCTCTTTCTTAAGATAGGATATGCAGTCGGACGCTACCTGGTCATCCGAAACAACGATGGCCTTCATTTTGCCTCCGGCCGCCACGGACAGAGCCGTCTCATAACCGGGCTGGACAGTGGCAAGCTCCTGAACGGTCCCATGGATGCCTGTCGCCATCCCCTTGTTCCTTAGCTCGATTATCGCGTCCACTGCTTCATCGCCTTTGTTCATCCTGTTGGACACTTTCTTCTCGGCCTGGAGTTCGCTGTATTCCGACTCCAATCTTCTTATGGCCTCTTTGAGCTCGGTCTCCTGCCTCTCGAGTTCTGCCTCTTTTCTCTTGGATTCCATTATCTTTTTGGAGATGTCGTCCGCCCCGCCCATCGGGCTGGCTTCCTGTTTCACTTCTTTCAGGTTCCATTCCGCATCTTTGATGTCAAAATCTGCGGACTGCATCCTTTCATCCAGCTGAATCGTGGATTTTCTGAACTCTTCCGCGATCGTTTCCGCCTTTGCCGCTGCGATCCCGGCCTCATGTTCAGCTGCCTCTTTCGAGTCTATCTGCACTTCTAATTCATTGAGCCTGTTCTGGAGTTTTGTGTGTTCTCCGCCCTGTTTGGACATGTCCTCGCGGATCTTGGCGTCCTCCGCCTTTGCGGCGCTCAGGTCTTTCTCTCTGACCTCAAGCCGTTTGGACACTTCTGAAAGAGTCCCTGATAGACCGTCGCGTTCGGCCAGATTCCCATTTATGGCCTCTTCAAGCTCTTTTTTGGTGGATTCCTGCTCTTCGATGTCTTCTTCGGCACGCTCGGAACGGTCCTTCTGCATGGCCATGTCTATCTTGGCCTTCTCGATCTTGCCTTTGATCTCCTTGTATTCGGGTCCGACACGGTCCTCTATCTCTTTTTCTTTCGCTTTGACCGCAACCTCGTTCGCGGCATATTCCTTTTTGATGGCCTCTTTCCTCTCGCTGAGCACCTGGATGTCTTTCATTATGGATGCTATCAGCTCGTTCAGACCCTCGAGCTTCGCCTCTTCCATCTGTTTCTGCCTGTGGACAGATTGCGCCTTTGCCATTTCCAGCATATTCTGCGTTTCGATGTATTTCTTGGCGTCTTCCTTGTCCTTCTCAAGCTTTTCGATCTGCTTCTCCAGTTCCTCGATGACGATGCTTATCCTCTCGAGGTTGAGCTCGGCCTCCTGACGCTCTCCCCTTGCCTTTTCCAGGTCGGCGTCGTAACTTGCTATTCCGGAGATGGAGTCCATGACCCTCCTCCTCTCCATATTGCCCATTTGGACTATCCTTGTGACATCTCCCTGCTGGACCATGTTATAGCCGTCGGCGCTTATTCTTGCCTTGGTGAGAAGGCTGTCGAACTCTGTCAGGGAGGATTTTCTGTCGTTCACGTAGAAATATGAGCTGTAATCGATCCCGTTGTCGGAAATCTTGACATATCTCGTCAGCCTGACGATATCGTCATCCCACGGCATCATCCTGTCGGCATTGTCGAACACAAGAGATACCTTTGTGTATCCCGATTTGCTTTTCGATTTCCCGCCGTCGAAGATCAGGTCGGTAAGCTTTCCTGCCCTTACCGCTTTGGAGCTTTTAGGCCCCAGCACAAAAAGGATCGCATCAGTGATGTTCGATTTCCCGGAGCCGTTCGGTCCCGTGACTGCCATATATCCTTCCATCAGAGGTATCGTAAGTTTTCCTCCGAACGATTTGAAGTTCTCTAGTTCTATTTGCTTCAAGTACACGTCTTTGACCCCTTTTCACGGGGCAAACGCGAGCCTTCAACTCCGAATGCATCCCTTTATCCGCGTGCGGATAGGATATATGAATGGGCGCGATAATATATAAAGCCAGCCCCGAAAATAACTGAAAAAAGCACATTTCAGAAAAAACCCTGGCCACTGTGCTAAGAAAAACTCCTGTGCGGAACCAATATGATTTAAATCATATAACAAAAACCGTTGTTCGGAAACGGTTTTATATGATAATAAAATATGTAGATAATTGAGCCATATATATAAACGGTTCAAAGGGGGGCTACGTAGTGGTAAAAATAGATTTATTTAGAGCTGGGGGGAACAGATCCTGCAGGACGTTCATGATAGTCCTGGCTGGTTTGATGTTTATCGCCATAGTTGCAGCAACAGGCCTCTTCTCAGCAAATGTAGCTGGAGAAGAAGAAAAGACCTTCACAGTAACAACGGGTGCCGACAGCGGCACCGGTTCTCTGCGAGATATATTGGAAAATCTTGCGAATGACGGCGATGTAATAACATTCGACGCATCTGTCACGACCGTCACGCTGATGGGCGAGATATCATTCAACAAAAAGAACATCACCATTGACGGCGGAAGCGGCGTGGTTATTACCAAAGCCGCAGGCTCCTTCCGGCTGCTGAACAGCACTGCAACAGGAAGTACGCTGACACTGAAGGGGCTGACTGTCGAGAACGGTAACAGCAGCGGCAACGGCGGCGGGGTGTATGTTGCTGGAAACGTATTATTTGTCAACTGCATTTTTTCCAATAACACTGGAGGAACTGGCGGCGGGGTGTATGTTGCTGGAAACAGCACCATGATAGACTGCACGTTTACAGACAATAAAGCGAACTACAATGGCGGCGGGGCGCATTTATACGGCACCTCCGTCCTGATAAACTGTACATTCACCGATAATAAATGCGATGAAGGCGGCGGGGTGTATGCGAGAGGCTTCTCTGATATGACCGGCTGCAGTTTTGTCCGCAATGAGTCTCCCTTCGGCAACGCCGGCGGGGTGTCCGCAAGCGCCAACATTGTAATGAAGGATTGTTCCTTCATCGAGAACAAATCATACAACACGGGCGGCGGCATCTATGCAAGCGGCAGTATCGTCATGACCGGTTGTGAATTCATTGGCAACAAATCTCTCAACTCCAATGGCGGCGCGATGCTTGCGTATGAAGGCCTTAACGCAACTGATTGCATCTTCCTCAATAATTCAGCGCCAAGCGCCGGTGGCGGGGTGTATGCGAGGAAAACAGCCGTCCTGACCGATTGCGTCATTGCGAACAATTCTGCGAAGTTCGGCGGCGGAATATACGTTTATTATTCCGGTTGCGTAATGGCACTTGTTAATTGCACTATTTCCGGCAACTATACTGAAAGCACGAGCAGTGCTGCAGTGCACAGCGTGAGCGTATCATATATCTTTCACACAACTGTAACAGACAACACAGGCAGCGGCGTTTACGCAAAAACTTCAATCGTGGAACTGTATAATTCCATCGTGGCAGGCAATGAGCCTTTCCAGATCGTCAACTACAGCGACCCTATTATCGTTACAGTCGGCTGCCTGATCGAAGGAGAGCTTGTTCCAGACGGTACAGAACAGATAACCTATCAGGATATATTCGGCGGGAACACCTTTGACCTGGCGACAGGCATGCACAGAGTACCAGACGGCGGCATTGCGGCCGGCGGAGCGGCCGTTATTACGGCCGCTGACCTCTCTGCGACCACACTTACTCCTGCTCAGCAAGTGATGATTCTGTCGGCGCTTGAGAAGGATCAGGCCGGCGCATCGCGCTCGACGGCCGCAGGAGATCGTGTCACATGCGGCGCTGTCGAAGCCGCTATGTTCACAGAGGCGGAAGAGACCGTTACAACACTTGTTTCTGACATCAACCCATCGAAACCGGGAGAGACCGTAACCTTCACCGCAAAAGTAGAGGGCTTACTTTCCGGTGCGGACGCTGAGGGCTGGGTCGAATTCTATAATGGCGCAACGCTGCTGGGGACCGCTCAGCTGGTCTCTGGAGAGGCGACCTTTTCCATATCCGCATTGAGCATAGGTACCCACCGGATCTATGCGGAATATCTCGGGAATGAAAACTTCGATCCTTCTGGATCAGAGCTGTCTCATACTGTCATTCAAAGCGGCCAGCCGCCAAAGCACGACTACTACATCAAAGCATCCGCGGATCTCGGAACAACAATATCGCCCTCTGGAACGATGACAGTGCAGGAGGGAGGCAAAATGACATTCTACTTCTCCGCCAACAAAGGATATTCCATACTGACGGTATTGGTGGACGGAGCGCCTCTGTCCTCTGCTGACATCGCAAACGGACACCATACATTCTACGATGTGAGAACGAACCATTCTATCGAAGTGAAGAGCGCAGAAGGATCGGCGATCATTCTTACCGTCGTTGTGGCAGAAGGCAAAGGCAGCGTAGAATTCAGCGTCAGCGGCGGGACCTTTGGGAAATATGTCTCACCCGTGGCTCTGCCTGATAATTCGTCTTTGGTTCTGACCGCTTCCGCAGACGCAGGTTATAAGTTCATAGAGTGGAGGATCGGAGAGACGGTGTTCTCTGAGTCTGAGATATCGATCGACAACATCGCTTCGTCTGTCTACTTGGAAGTGTACTTTGCCGAAGGGGACGCGACTGGTTCATTGACCGGAGAAGACAGTTCCGACCACACTCTGTGGTGGATGGTCGGATTGCTGTTAGTGATCAGCTTCCTGTTATGGTACGTCTTCTGGTACAGAAAGCGCTACGACGTGTATGTCCTGGGGAAAACGGTCATCGCAGGAGAACAGAGGGCGCGCCGGAAGAAGGAGTACCGTTTCACTGTGGAAGAGGGCAACCCGAACGTATACTACTGCGTGGGTGAGGAAGATCCATGGAAGCTGCTGTACCCTGACGAGGACGGCATTTATACGATCCCCAAAGGAGAAGTGGTCAACACCGTCTATATGGAAACAAGACGCTGATGACCTATCATGCACCGAGTAATTACTCGTGTGCCTTTTTCTTTCTTAAACATCTTTTATTCTTTCCATAAAGGACGAAATCACAACGTACCGTCCGGCTTTGAAAAGAGGCCGGGGATGTCAGCCACCGATTTCATAACATATGTGGGCCTTGCCTTCATTCCGTCTACATCTGTTCTTTTCGCCTCGCCCGTAAGCACAAGAACAGACGCTATCTCGGCATCGGATGCCATCTTCATATCCGTGTACAGCCTGTCGCCGACCATCATTGTGTTCTCCTTATCGACACCCATCTCGCTCGCCGCCATCTCCAGCATCAGCGCGTTCGGTTTGCCGATGACCGTCGGAACTGTTTTGGTAAGGTTCGAAAGCAAGCATATGAACTGCCCGATATCAACGTCATACGCATCCTCGGTCGGGCAAAGATCGTCGGGGTGGGTGGCTATCAGCTCCGCGCCGTTCATAATGCAGTGGTATGCCTTGTTGATCTTGTCGAAGGTGATCGTTCTGTCAAAGGTCAGAAGAACTATGTCTGGGTCATCTTCATGGCTTTTTATTCCGAGCTCTTCTATCTCTCGGGTTACTTCGGGGGTTGCGATCACGAATATTTTCTTTCCTGCCCTTCTTTCTTTAATGAACCTTACGGTGGCAACCGTCGAGGTGAGGATTCTCTCTTTTCCTATTCCGAACCCCATTGACCTGAGTTTGCCGCAATAATATTCCCTTGTGTGAGAAGAATTATTCGTAAGGAAGACGAAAGGGATCTTCTCTTTGAGTAAAAAATCTATGAACTCTTTTGCTCCGGGTATGATGTTGCTTCCCTTGTATATGGTGCCGTCCATATCGATCATTAACCCGGATGGCCTCAAATCATTCCTCCAGATACTCATCTCTCAGGATCCTCATGGTGGTCCTGAGCGCATCCCTTGATTCTCTGCTGTAGATGCAGGCTGCCGGATGATAGGTAGGGATGAAAAGAACATCCTTGCCGTGAATGTTTATCGACATCTTCGTGTTGGCTATGTCGGACATCTTTCCTTCATAACCCAGAAGATCACGGCATGCCGACTTTCCAAGTCCGATGACGACCTTCCTTCCGGACAGTTCATGATCAAGGAACGGACGGCATGCGTCCATCTCCTCTTTGGTCGGGTCCCTGTTCTCGGGAGGACGGCATTTGACTGTGTTGGTTATCATGACCTTTGAGCGGTCGATGCCTTCCTCTTCCATTATCGAATCCAGAAGCTTTCCGGACCTCCCCACGAATGGTTTCCCTGAAAGGTCCTCCTTCTCTCCAGGTGCCTCTCCTACGAACACGACGGGGGATTTCAGATCCCCGCTGGGCATGACGATCTTTGTTCGGCCTTCGCATAGCCCGCATAGTCTGCAGTTCGGTTCCGGGATCATTTTTTATCCTTCACAAGTTCTGAGCCTTTGATCAGAGACATCAGAGAAACGCCGATCCCTGCGAGGTTCTCCTTTCCGCCGCCTTCTCTGTCCACGACCGATATTAACTCGCTGACGACCGCGCCGCTCTCCCTCAGTATAGAGATGGCCTTCATGCTGGAGCCTGCTGTCGTTATCACATCTTCTACCACAAGCACCTTGTCTCCGGGATTCAGGTCTCCTTCGATCATCCCTCTTGTGCCGTGATCCTTCTGCTCCTGTCTGACCATGACGTATGGAATTCCTGTTGCCATGGACAGCGCTGCCGCCAGAGGTATGGACCCGAGAACTATCCCCGCTATCCTGTTTGGACGTATGTTCTCCGTCTGTATCCTCTCTGCCATGAGCTGGGAGATCAGATATAGAACTCTTGGGTTGGTGCTCGCTTTCTTTATGTTTATGTAGTAACCGCTTTTCGCTCCGGATGCCAGCGTGAATTCTCCGAACTGAAGCGCGCCGCATTCCTCCAATGCTTTTGAAATCTCGCTCATCTTTTTACCACGGTTCCTTCTTGATACCAAGTTTATATCCTATAATATTAACGCCTCTGTGTATAATGAACATCAGTGCCAGTATGAAAAACAATGCTGCTATGTGCCATCCTTCCACAAACGTGGAGTACACCCAGTGCGGGAAGAAGATCGAAGTCATCAGGAATGCCCCGAAAACGAAGTCGTACTGATCCAGTATCGGTGCTTTCTGACCCCTTTCCATCCCCAGCCTCCTCTTTATGAAAGCTCCCATGAGGTCCCCGAGTATCGCTCCGAAAGAAAGGCAGAACAGGATCCCGATGTTACTCCAAAACGGCCCGAAGCCCCAGAAGTTTTCCGAATCCCAAATGGACGATATGCCTATCAGGACCAGCCCGACGGCTACGCCTGCGAGACCTCCTCCGAACAGGCCTCTCCACGACTTCCCGTCGCCGAATATCCTCCTGCCTCTCCACGACTTCCCGAAATCGATCTTCGGCCCGCCGCCGAACATCGCCGCCGCTGAATTGGGAAGCATTGCTGGTATGAACAGCCACAGGCCAGTGAACATTATCAGAACAATATCGACGGCATCCATCTGATCTCTCGATGCGGATTGCGGACTTACTGTATAAGCTTTAGTAAAAAATATTTACAAATCGGCATCTTCTTTCCTGCCATGTTTTTTCGCTTTCTTAGGAAAGTAAATAACTTCCTCGGCATATGCCAATGGCATGCTCATCCTTGACAGTTCGGCGCTTTTTTCGATGGAGGGATTGCCCGACGAAGAGTTCCTTTGTCCTCCGGGAGTGATCGATGAGCTTGCCAGATACGATGACAAAAGGCTTGATCTTTGGGGAGACCTTCTGAGAACATCCGACTGCACCAAGGCCTCTGTCGAAAAGGTGTCCGAAGCCGCTAAGAAAAGCGGCGACTTCGGAAGGCTGTCTCCCGTTGATATTACTGTGCTGGCACTTGCGATGGACACAGGAGGGACGATACTCACTGACGATTACTCCATTCAAAACGTGTCCCGCATAATGGGGATCCCTTTCAGGCCTGTCGGGATGGCCGCAATAAAAAAGGTGGAGAAATGGAACTACCGGTGCGTGGGATGCGGGAAGTGGTTCAAGGAAAAGGCCGACGAGTGCCCGATATGCGGTTCCGGCATGAAAGCGCACAGGAAGAAATGATCACGGAAAGATGCGTTTGCATCTGATGAGATTGCCCATGCGCCTTGCGCCTAGGAGGCTCATGCATATCTCCGTCCTTCTGTCGGAACCGAATGCCAACGTATCTGCAAGCTTTTTATTATTGGCAGCTGTCTTCAAAGGCCTGCGGAATATCCTCTCGCAGTCTTTCTGATAATCGGTCAGGCTGCGGCCGTCGGTAATGTTGTCTCCTGCAACCTCTCCGCACACCTTGCCGGCGATAAGTGCGAGCGGCAACCCTCCGCCGTTCACGGATATGACCTGTCCTGCGGAGTCTCCAACGAGCATGCCGTTGCCCGATACAAGCTTTGACAGCATCCCCTCGCTGGGGACGTATTTGCCCTCCAATCTTGTCATGATCTCCAGATCATGCTTCTCTCTGAACTTCTCAAAATATCCGCTAAGCGTACCGTCTGCGAATTTCGGCGAAAACCCGACACCTACATTCGCCTGCCCCTTCTTTGGGATTATCCAGCTGTATGCTCCGGGTGCTATCCCTCCGAAGAACATCTTGACATAAGGTTCAAAATCCCCTTTCGCCTGAGCGGTCACCGCGGGGTACGGTTCGTTGTTCTTCGGAAGACCCAGAGCCTTTGCGACCCTTGATCCCGGGCCGTCCGCGCCAATCAATACTTTATATTCTATCTCGCCCAAGGAGGTGATGGCCTTTCCCTTATCAGTCTTTATGAAAAGACAGCCGGTTATCAGTTCCGCGCCTTCCTTCTCCGCCTCGGATACGAGATATTTATCGAATCTATCTCTGTCCGTGGTATATCCGGAGAAGTCAATGAGCCTCTCTTTTCCTTTGGGGTCAGTGAGCTTTATTCCTTTGATGTCCCTCTGTTTCAGGTGCTTCGGGATATCGAACAGAGGCGTTATGTCCCCCACATTAGGGAACATGTTCATGATCTCCTCGTTCGAAGGGATCAGCTCGCCGCATCTTACCGGGACGCCGACCTCCGGCCTTCTCTCTATTATCGTGACCTTCGCTCCTTTTGCCGCCGCATATCTGGCAGCCGTCCCTCCGGCGGGTCCCGAACCTACGACAAGGATGTCCGTTCTCATCTGATCCGGCATCTGTCTCACCTGTTGCGGTTGACAATATAATCTGAAAGGCCGATCATGGACCTTTTGCATGGCGAATCCTCAAGGATGCTGAGTGAACCTTTCGAGTTTTCTGCAATCTTCTTCGATTTCGCCAGACATCTTGATACCGCATCGGTCTTTTTGATCAGAGCTATCGCGTCTAACACTTCCGACCATTCCGGCTCTTTTTTCCTGAAAACTTCTCTTATTGCATTTCCGTGCACCGGGTCCTGCATAGCGTATATCGTTGGGAGAGTCGGCTTCCCTTCCATGATGTCGCTTCCCGTTCTTTTCCCGGTGGTCTTTTCATCGCCGACCACATCCAGCACATCATCTACAATCTGGAATGCTATGCCTGTCTGAAGGGCGAACTCTCCCACAGCGTTTATGGTCTCGCCGTCGGCGCCCGAAAGGAACGCCCCTATCTTCGCACCGCATTCTATCAGCCTTGCAGTTTTCCCTTCGATTATTTTCATGTAGTCCTCTTCGGACACCTCAATATTGTGTTCGAACTCCTTCTGGTCGAATTCTCCTGCGCCCATTGCGGCTGATGCGTCCACTATGTAATCAACTACCTCAGTGGATGCCGAACCGATGAGCCTGTAGCCGAGAGCGAACATAAAATCGCCTGCGACGATCGATTTTCCTATGGAATATTTCTTGTATGCAGCCTTCGCCCCTCTTCTTAGCTCGCCCCTGTCATTGATATCATCGTGAATAAGTGTGGCACTGTGTATCATCTCGATGGCCGCTGCGACATCTATGACTTTTTTATGATCCTTCCCTCCGCATGCATAGTGCGAAAGAAGACAGATTGACGGCCTTATTCTTTTACCGTTCGACCCGATGACATACCTGCATATCTCGGTGAGTTCTTGGTTGCTTGACCTCAAGGTATCCATCATAAGCTTCTCTACTTTCTCCAAGTCATCAGAGATGTAAGAATACCAAGGCACATCCATTGGTTCGGGGATGTTAAGAATCTACTTAACTGTTTTCTAATACTAGGCTGCCGCCGGCTGCACCGTCAGATGATAAATAAAAATGGGATTTGGAAGAAGTTTGTTCAGGTGCCGAACAGCGCCGACGCCGCATCCGCGCAGAAGTCCATTATGAGCTGCGGGAATATACCAAGCAGGATCACAAACACGACGCATATCAGTATGGCCGCGGTGAATGTCTTCGGGACCTTGATCCTCTCTGTGGTCTCCCCTTTCTCAATAAGCATGGCCTTTACCACCCTTGTATAATAGAACAGGGAGATCGCGGAGTTCAGTATCGCTATGAAAGCAAGCCATATCCACTGGGTCATCACGCCGCCGGCCACGCCGCCGTCGTATATCGCCGACGAGAACAGGAACAGTTTTGACGTGAATCCTGCCAACGGCGGTATTCCTGCCAAAGCGAACAGGAACAGCAGCATAGCGAATGCGAGGAACGGAGCTCTCTTGGCAAGGCCGCGATAGTCCGATATCTTCTCTCCGATGCCGACGGATATCAGCGCACCGACGACGAGGAAAGCTCCGCCTTTCATGAACACATGCGTGAACATATGGAACATACCGGACGCAAGCGCATATTCCGTCATCACAGCCATCACGATCAGGATGTAACCTGCCTGCGCGATACTTGAGTATGCGAGCATTCTCTTGATGTTGTTCTGAGATATCGCTACCACGTTGCCTACCGTCATCGTTATCGCCGCGATTATCGCGAAGATGTACTGCACTTCCTCTGTGGCGAATGCTGCCGTTGCGCTTGCCGCAACGAATATCACGATGAAGATCTTGAACAGCGCGACGAACCCTACTTTCTTGGATCCCGTGCCCAAGAACATCGATACCGGTGTTGCAGCTCCCTCATACACATCGGGGGCCCACATATGGAACGGGACCGCCGCGATCTTGAAACCGTAGCCTGCGATCATGGTGATCAGGGCAATACCGAACGCCCAGCTGAAGTCCTGTGTAGAGAGCGCTGCCGCGATATCAGGTATGTTGGTGGTGCCTGCCACTCCGTAGAGCAATGACAGACCATATACGGTCAATGCCGTCGACAGCCCGCCGATGATCACATACTTGACAGCAGCCTCTGCCGCCCTCGGATCTTTCCTCTTCATCGCGACCAGAGCATAGGATGTTATGCTTACCAGCTCAACTCCGAGGAAGATCGTTATCAGATCATTTGCGGTCGCGACGAACATCATACCGACCGTTGCCGCAAGCAGCAAAGAGTTGAACGCACCATAGTGCGCCCTCGTCGTCTCAGAGCTTGATACGGACACCATGGCGGTTAAGAACGCCACGATCTGGAACAGCAGTATCATAACACCTGCAAAGGCATCATATGTGAACACACCTGCATAATCGCCCTGATATCCCTCGACCATCATCATGATGTTGAGGAACATCGATATCGCTATTACCGCACACGCCACGGCCGTGACAGCGTTCCTTCTTTTAGCAGCAAAGAACACCGCAGGCAGTAGCAATGAGCCTATCAGCATGACTATCATCGGTGCCAATGGAGTGAACTCACTGAACAGTGTTGTTATTATTGAAATGTCGAACACTCAGATCACCCCCAGAGACAAAGCTAGGGATGAAGCATATTCTTTAATGAAGCTGAGAGCCAGATCGGGCCATAGTCCGAACAGCGCAATCAGTGCGCAGGTTGCTCCCAGTGCTATCACTTCCGGCCTGCTCAGGTCATGTATATGCGAGAGGTCGATCCTGTCGGTAAGCCTTCCGAACATGCTTCTCTGCATCGCCCACAGATAATAACCTGCGGTCAGCAGCAAAGAGATCAGACAGAAAGCGATCAGCCATATCATGTCGACCGATACCGAATACTCATAGAATGAGAATATTATTCCGAACTCTGCCCAGAATCCTACAAGGCCGGGAAGCCCCAGGGATGCCAGGAAGCCGAACATCATGAATGCCGCGAGCACAGGCACCTTGCCTGCAAGGCCTCCAAGAAGCGGTATCTCTCTCGTTCCGATGCTGTGGCCGGTAGCTCCCGCGACCATGAACAGCACCGCGGATATCAACCCGTGCGCGAACATCTGGAAGACCGCGAACTGTATCCCGATGTCGGAAAGACAGGCCATGGAGATCATCACCATACCCATGTGGCTGATGGATGAGAACGCGACCATTTTCTTGAGGTCCCTCTGAGCGATGCAGGCATATGCGCCGTATATCATCGCAAGGATACCGATGAATATCATTGTCGTCTGCCATGCCTGCGCACCTTCCGGAAGCACTTCCAGACAGACCCTTATGATACCGTACGATCCCATTTTCAGCATTACGCCGGCCAGCAGGACCGAGCCTGCTGTCGGCGCCTCAGTGTGCGCATCCGGAAGCCATGTATGGAACGGCACTATCGGCATCTTCACTGCGAAGCCGAAGAACAGCAGCCCGAACACCAATGTCTGGAAAGTGCTGCTTAACGCTGCGCTTCCCGCGAGGACCGCCTCGAAGGAGAAGTCCGCGATGCCTCCGCCTGCCGCTCCGAACACGATGGCGAATATGCCGATCAGCATGACCAGGCTTGCCACGTGCGTGTAGATGAAGAACTTGATCGCCGCATAGTGTCTCCTCGGGCCTCCGAACCACGATATCAGGAAATACATGGGTATCAGGGTCACTTCCCACATAATGTAGAACAGGAAGTAATCTCCCGCCATGTACACGCCCATCAGCCCCACTTCCATTGCCAGTATAAGGGCAAAGAAATAGTGGGGTTTGTCGTGCTCACGGGCCGAGAATACAGTAGAGAGGAAGACCAGTACGCCCGTCAGGAATACCATCAGGATGCTCAGTCCGTCCACTGTCAGGATGTATGACATCCTTATGCCAGCGGTCTCTATCCAAGGATAGCTTTCATTATACACCGCCAGATCTGGAATGAACAGCAGCACTGCGGAAAGCACCATGGTGATACCAGAGAACGCTCCTGCGACATATTTGGCGTATTTTTGCCTCTTTCCGCCCATTGCGAGCGTTGCGATCGCTCCTATAAGCGGCAGGATCAGCAGCAACGTCAGGAGATACGGTATTTCGAATGGGAATTCAAAGAACATCTTACATACCTCCCATGAAATAGAACAGCGCAAGCATCACAGCAAAAAGTACGACTACCCCGATCACAACGACCGACGCATAGTCGCGTACATTTCCTGTCTGCACTTTGCTGATCGAATCTCCGCTCCCTGCGACCGCTGACGACAATGCGTTGACGGTGCCATCTATTACCTGTGTATCCACGAACTCCACTCCTTTG
>WQTN01000123.1 GCA_009786295.1 Methanomassiliicoccaceae archaeon | reverse complement strand
CCGCCATGATTTTCTTTGTAGTGATCAACAAGCGAATCTTCGCCTTCTTTCTCCAGGTCGCCTGTGAACAGATATTTTTTGCCATCCTGTGTGATCATTGCGCAAACAGAATAGTTGTTCTCTGTGCTGGCTTTATCCACATAATACTTTTGGTAAAGAATCTCCATCGTCACGCCAGGGCCCAATTCGTATATGCGCTGCGCATCGCCTTCGTTGTTATAGCATTGCAGCGCAGTGTAGTGTTCGGTTCCATTCTCGGCAACCAGTCTGTCCCTCGTATTTTCATAATTGCTGCGTGTGACGGTCTTGCTGTCTGTTTTTGGATAGTCGATGATCGTCCCTATTTCAAAGGAGTCAAGAACCCCTGTTGTAGTTTTTGTACTGAAAAACCCGGCAATATGATCTTCGTGCGCATGCGTCGCAATCACATACTCTATTTTTCCATCCTGTATGTATTGGTTAATGTAATTTGTTATTGTCGCCGATGAGCTCGTTTTCGAGCCTGCGTCTATAAGGACGTCAACCTCGCCGCAATTGATGTATACGCAGTCTCCTGTGTATTTGTTTCCGAGTTCTAAGAAATGGATGCTTAGGTCTCCGCTCTCTGTTACTGTTGTTTCGCGTTCGCCTTCATGACCGTTGTCCTGCCCACCATCTGCGGTAAGCATAACATAACCTCCCGTCATCACGACCGCACAGACCACTATTATGGCTATTGCTTTCGCCAACATAAGCATCCATCCCTTCTGTTCGAAACCTCGCTTCATGATTCATGAGCGCCGTCGTTTTCGCGCATGTATCGTTTTGTGTATTTAACAAGTTTTTCAGGCACAGATAACATTGACCCAGCTTAGGGTCTGATATAATAAGGATTATGGAGCCGCTGATGGGAATCGAACCCACGACCTACGCCTTACCAAGGCGTCGCTATACCCCTTAGCCACAGCGGCCTATGGGACTAGTCAAGGGCGATATTATTAAAAAGCTTTCTGGGGCAGGACGCAGTAGGCTTCCGAATATTGTTATCGGGTCAGATGGCCAAAGACTCTGGAAGAGCGTTCATCGATGATGCAATCGCATTCAGTTGCTGTTCTTTCTCTATTAGAGATTTCATAAACAAATTGTGATTGCACCGTCTATTCATCCTTTGTATAAAGAAACTTTATCTCTGTTACCCACATAACATACCCCATGAAGAAGGAGATGAGCTCCTTTGATGTCCGCTCCATCGTTTCGGAGATGGCATCGCTGGAGGGAGCGCATATCGATAAGATATTCCACTGGGGCGCGGGAAATGTCCTTTTCCGTCTCAACGTACAGGGAGACGGCAAGAGGGAGCTGTTCTTCAAGGACAAGAAGTGGCTGTATCTGGCACCTGATCGCCCGGAGACGCCTGAGACCCCTACCTCCTTTGCAACTTTCTTAAGGAAATACATAACGAACGCGAAAATAGGGAAGACCGTCCAGGTCGGTTTCGACAGGATAACGGTCACCGAGGTCTTCAAGTCCGATGCGCAGTACAAACTGATATTCGAGATGTTCGGCGGCGGGAACGTGCTACTTGTGCTGGACGGCAAGATAGTCAACTGCCTTACTCACAAGACCTGGAAGGACCGTTCCACCCGCCCCGGCGAAGATTATGTCATGCCGAAAAGCAGGTTCGACCCGATTACATCCTCCTTTGAAGAATTCAAGGATGTGTTCCGTTCTTCCGGATCGGACACCGTCAGGACCCTTGCGACCGTGGTCAATCTCGGCGGCCAATATTCAGAGGAGCTCTGTAAAAGAACGAACATCGCCAAGAACACTCCGTCTCAGGAGGTAGGCGATGAACCTCTGAACAGAATGTACTCCTCTCTCAGAGAGATAGTCGAACGCGTCATCCAAAGCAGCGAGCCTACTGTGTTCAGAAAGGACGGGGCGATCGTTGATGTCGCCCCGGTGAACCTGCTGATCTATGAGGATGCAGAGCCGCAACAGGTACAGAGCATGTCACTGGCGATAGATGCCCTTCTGCAGGAAATTGGTCAGACGGAAGAGGAGACATACGTTGACCCAGAGACAGAGAAGCTCAAGAAAAGGATACAGAAACAGACCGAGACGGTCGACGAATACAAGATGGAATCGGAAGACCTCAAGAAGAGGGCCGATGCGCTGTACGCAGAGTATCAGAAGGTAACTGAGCTGCTTGCCGTCCTCGGGCAGAAATCAAAGGAGCTCACGTGGGAAAAACTTACGGAAGGAGCTATGAAAATACCTTTCGTAACCGGGATGGATCCTTCCAAGAACAAAGTTACAGCGAACATATCCGATCTGAAAGTAACTCTTGACTATACCAAAGGCATAGATGCCAATGCCTCCGACATATACCAAAGAAGCAAAGATATCTCGGAAAAGGCCAAGAGGGCCGAGGGCGCGCTTAAAGAAAGTATGGTCGAACTCGAGAAGAGACAGAAAGGGATCGACAAAGCTAAGGCGCTTGCCATGAGCAAAGCCCAGCCCACCAAACAGTTCTGGTTTGAAAGATACAAGTGGTTCATCACTTCTTCCGGCAAACTTGTCATCGCCGGAAGGGATGCCCACTCCAATGACAATGTGGTGAAAAAACATCTGAAAGAGAAGGATGTTTTCGTCCATGCGGATGTCCATGGCGCCCCGTCGGTGATCTTGAAGGAAGGTCTAACAGCCACTCCGGAGGAGCTGAGGGAGGCATGCGCCTTTGCTCTGACTCAATCAAAGGCCTGGGTAGCGGCGCTTACGGAAGGCGCGGCGTTCTGGGCATATCCCGATCAGGTCAGCAAGACCCCGAACCCGGGAGAGTTCGTTCCGAGAGGAGCTTTCATCGTAAGAGGCAAAAGGAACTACGAGCACCATCTGAAGATAGAGCTGGGAGTTGGAGAGATCATGTATCAGGGCACAAGGAAAGTAATGTGCGGGCCTGTCGAGCTCTTCAAAGATTCCGATAGATACATGATACTTAGCCCGGGAAGAGGAAAGAGCGGAAGAAAGGCGGGAGAGATAGCGAAAGACTTCCGGGTGCCGGAAGAAGAGATATCCCGGATACTGCCTCCCGGCGATGTTGAGATCATTAAGCGTATATGGAAAGATGAACCGGAGAAGCAATGAAGGTGCCCGCGCCGGAATTCGAATCCGGGTCAAGAGATCCGCAATCTCTCAGGATATCCTAGCTACCCCACGCGGGCAGATTGCTGCGCGGAAAAACAGACTGTTGTTAAGTGGTTTCAGACTTCCGGACGGGACATGTAACGCGTTATGTATCCCGCTATCCTGTTCCTCATTTTTACAGAGTAAACGTCTGTGAGGTTGTTGACCATCTCTTTATTGTTCTCAAAGTCCCTGTTGAATGCCTGAGGGTATTTGTTGAGAAGCTCGATGGAGACTCTTTTGATGTATGTGGGCCTTATTCTTCCCATTTCTTTCACCGATAGTGAACCCGATTAGGTGGATTCCTTATTTAAAAGCTTTGTTGGCCTGCGAGGGTTTCCGCATGACAGTTTCCCTTCTGGACACGGTCCCCTCATACACGGCGGACCAGCATCCTTGAATATTACCGGAGACACTTCTTTGCAAAGTGCCAGCATCCTCTCTGACATCTCTCTTATCTCCCACTGGGCGCGTTCGCAGCACCTCAGCGAGAAGAAATGGTGCAGTTCCCTTGCATTCATTGTTATAGTTATATTGGTCGTGCACCCGTTGGGAAGAATATACCTTGCGTCTTCCACTGGTACCTTTTCCGCAAGCTTTCCGTATGCCTCCCAAATTGTCTTCATGGTCTCCTCATACAGAGCAAGAGATTCCGGGTCTGCTTCGACCGTCTTCGGAATGACAAATGTAGGTTCTTTCAGCGACACGTATCTTTGGCTCTGTTGCGAAAAGGATGCTATCCTGTGCCTTACCAGCTGGTGGGTTAGGGCTCGGGAGACCCCATCCACGGAAAATGTGAACACTGCGTGCTCCACCACCGAGTGGTGGCCCATGCCGACTATCTTGGCAAGAGCTTTCTCCCTATCCTTCATGTCCAGAAGGTCCGCCGAGGGTTTTTCGGAATAACATGATCTTCCTGCCGCAGCACATATGGCATCGGCGTTCTGCGTATATGCCAGCAGCCTTACGTTCACTGAGACTCCTCCGATCTTCTGTCCCAGATGCGGGACTTGACCTTATTCATGCTTTCCTGATCCATCATTTCTGCCAGCCTGATCTTATCGATATCCATGCCGTCCAAGAGTTCGCATATTCCCCTGACGTGTGCATCTCCTACCACGACGACCATGTTATTGTATTTTTCCGATGCGCCTCTGATCCTTTCGGCCATGTAGACGTTCCTTTCATCGATCAGTTTCTCTACCAGCGTTGGAAATCTCTTGCGCATTTTTCTAATATACATTTCCTCATCGGCGGCAAAGTCCTTATGCGCCACATTTACCTTGTCCCTTCCGAACAAGCGGTCCGTCACAGAGGACATGGCGTATCTGGTCCTCTCGATAGAGGACATGCCCTCTTCGACCTCTTTCATGGTCTCTTCGGCATCTTTGTCGATGCATATTATTTCCGCGCCGACGATTTTTCCGGTCAGGATGGCCGCGAGCAGCTCGCCGCCGGGCTTGGCTCCGTTCTTTTCAGAGATTTTGTTCTGATATTCTGAGGATTCGCGATACAGCTTCGAGTGGCTCTCCGACGCCTTTCTGTCTCCGGTGTCGTTCGTCAGCGCTATGTATCTCCTTTCATCGAGTTCAACAAGGACCGCGTCCGGCCATGTATATTTCACAATGAAGGAGACCTGATCGGCTATTTTGAAAACATGCCCGGTCCCGATCATTGTTATCATAGTTATCATATCTGCTTCTGTCAATAGAATGTTTTGCATCGGACCGCTGCGGATGTTGAATGGTGATGAATTCGAACTGAAAAAGAATAAAGGAGGCGGTGTGCCTCCGTTGTTTGATTTTTGTCGATCTTAGGGCTTACCTCGGATAAAGATGAAATATCCCGCGGCAATGATGGCGATCACTGCTCCTGCTGCGATCGCAACTGTGGTAGTGACATCCAGAGTATTTTTGGAATCTGTGTTCCCCACCGAGAGTGCTAAGGGCTGAAGTATCGGGTATCCTTTGTTTTTGTCTTTTGATATTATCCATAATCCGTTTTCGCCAATATCCCATCCTCCGCTGCCTACATAATAGATCGAGTTGTTGTTCTGAGCGTTCGAGAGCGTCGGCGTCATCTGGGATGCGGTCTTTGCGCCGGACGATTGATCTTCTGTTGAAGAGCCGTCATTTAAGATCAATGAGTTGACATTTATTCCGCATATCTTATTGTCTGATACCGTACCTTCAAGGAAGTAGCAGTTAGAAATCGTCGCCTCGTGCGCGGACCCCACTATCCCGCCTGCCCATATTCCCGAGACGATGTTGCCGGCATTGTAGCAGTTATCTATGATCGAGCTGTATGCATAACCTGCTATGCCGCCGGCCGTCCGTCCTTCTGAGTTGACATTACCCGCATTGTAGCAGTTATCTACGATCAGATCATAAGATGCAGAACCAACAATTCCGCCTGCATCCGCCAATTTGGATTGGGCCACTATGTTACCGTCATTATAGCAGTTCTTTATTGCCAAGTTCACTTTTGCGGTGCGCATGGTCGTATTGCCGCCAACAATGCCCCCTGCCCCTGCATTTCCATATTGCGCTGTAGCGGTTGCCGTGATCGCTCCTGTGTTGTAGCAGTTCTCTGCCACCAATGTTGTGTCACCAGCTATGCCGCCTGCGTATGCAAATTCTATCGCCGTTACCGTGACGGCTCCTGTGTTGTAGCAGTTTTTAGCTATCAGTTCCTGCGCAAGAGCAACTATCCCGCCTGCTTCTGCAGTCTTTGCCGTTATTGTGATCGCTCCTGTGTTGTAGCAGTTTTCCGTTGTAAGGTATGATGCAGCACCAACCATACCGCCTACGCGCGCCCAGTCGCTCGATGTTGCCGTGACGGCTCCCGTGTTATGACAGTTCTCTATCGTCAAATACGATCCTCTGCCGACAATACCTCCTGCCTGCGCATATTCATATGGCACATCAGATAACATTATTGTAACAGAGCCGCTGTTGTAACAGCCCACTATTGTTGAGGTCCATGCATAACCGACTAGACCGCCTGCGAATGAACACCTTGCCGTTACCGTGACGGTTCCTGTGCTGTAACAGTTCTCTATCGTTGAGTTTACCACAAATCCGGCGATGCCACCTGCATATGCTTCCTCTATATCGGACCCTTTGGCATTGACCGTGTTCTCGGAAACACCGAGGTTACATATCTTTGCATCGACCACATATCCAAAAAGACCGGCCGTTGCAAAATTTACGCCCAGTGATGATGATGTGTCACATTTCAGTCCTATGATCTTGTGATCGTTGCCATCGAATATTCCAGTAAAGGGAGTATTGTGGGGCAGTTCCATGGCTTTGCCGGGGCCGATAGGTATACCTTCGCCGGTGGGGATGTGTGCCTCTATGTAATTGCCCACATAGCCTATCTGCACAAAGTCTTCATTGTTCTGCTCAGTGAATTCTATGTCGTTCATCAGGATGTATTTCCCGCCGAGCGTTTCTTCATTCGTATTGATGGCCATCAGTTGGTCGAAGTTGTAGATCTCTGTGTACCCCTCTGGCACAGCAGTGGTGCTTAAAACTCCTTCTATATCCGCATCGCCATCTGCATTAACCGCACAGAAAAGACCCGATACAGAGGATAGTGTGAAAAGCACTGATAACAGTAAAGCGGCTGCATATGATTTTTTGTTCATGTCGTGTTCATCTCCTCCAGACCGCAACCTTCCTGCGTACGTGCAATTAGGAGGCCTGTGCGGCATTTTGACAGTATATATTGATATATATCGTCTAAAGATAATAAAGTGTGCCCAAACCAAAATGTTTCATACTGAAAAAGAGAATTAATGGGCCATAAGGCCCTTTTAAAGTTTCAGAGAAGCGCCTTCATCACTCTGTTCGCCCTTGCGTCAAGGGTCTCCACGCCGGAGACCTTGCTCGCATATTCTGACAGAGCGACGATGTCCTCATTCTCAATGCACCCGAGCTTGAACTTGCGGGTGCCTGCCATGAGCTGTTTGAGCCCCTCTCCAAGCCTGTCATTGAAGTAGGTGTACAGGCTGACCGCTCCCCAGGGGATGTCTGTGCCGACCTTCTTGCCGGAGAATTTCTCCTTCAGTCCGGGCGCGCCGATGAAGAACTTGTTCGGATCGCTTCCGTACTGTTCTACAAAGGATGTGGGCAGCTGTCCTTTTGCGGCAAGTTCCGCAAAATGCTTTCCTTTTACCGCTGCGGTTATCGGCCCTCTTGCCATGGCTATGGACTTCACGATCGGCCCGTCACCCATGTCGGACAGCGCGAACGCTTTATACATCTGGGTCTCGTTGATGAATCCGCCTGCGAAGGAAAGGTCCGGAACGAATCTTCCCTGCAGCTTGAGTTCTTTTGCACATGCCATGACCTGGCTGAAAAGCCATATTCCCGGAGAGCTGAGCTCGTTCATGTGGCTGACCGGGGACATGCCCGTTCCTCCGCCTGCGGCGTCGAAGGTCAGAAGGTCTACTTTCGCCTTGGAGGCGCACCTCATCGTGAACGCCACCACTTCAGGCTTGTATGCGCCCGTCTTCAGGAAGACGTTCTTCACGCCTTTCTGTCTCAGCTTGTCTACATCCTCAAGGAAGGACTGTTCATCGGGGAACCCAACGCGGCTGTGCCTCTCGAACGTCTTGAAAACGCCTGCTTTGAATGCCGCCTGCACCTCCGGGTCTTCAGGATCTGGCATTACGATGTAGCCGCGCGATTTGAGCTCAAGCGCCCTTTCCAGCGTACCGAGCCTTACCTCTCCGCCGATCGCCTTCGCTCCCTGACCCCACTTCCTCTCGATGACTTCGACATTCAGCTTTGACAGCCCGTAATCGTCCACGCCACCGCGGGTGTCCTCGACGTTTGTCTGCAGTACGATCCGGCCGTTCTTGCCGTCCCAGAAGTCTGTGTAAGATTTCACGCGGAACGCCATATCCGGCGAGGACTGTACCTTTCCGTTAGAGTACACCGCTTCCGGGTCCATCCCGCAGACATTCTCTCCGATGACCTCGCAGACTCCTGCTATTGCCGCTCCGCCGGCAAGCTCCCTCCAGTTGCTCTTTGCAACAGCGGTTGAGCCTAGACCTGCGATGTGCATGGGCAGTTTCATGCTTATCGGGTTCTTTCCTTTTGTTCCCACGGCGGTAGCGATGTTAACATTCTCAAAGAACGCCACATCTGGACTTGGTTCAATGCCTTTCGCACCGATGAGCTCTGCCATTATCTGGAAATGGGACCAGTCGAGCAGATAATCCTTGTTCGAAGCGGCTGTTGACTTCCCGAAGTGCTCTGGACTGGGGTAAAGCACCTCTCTCCCCCTGAGTGCGCCTTTTCCGACCTCGCAGAGAACATTGCAGTCTTCTATACAGACAGGACACATTCCGTTGATCGGGCATGGATCCTTGACGCGGATCGATGTGCCCGTTGTTGATTTTGAATTTTCTATCGACATATTATCATCTTTCATAGGATTTCTATGATTATTTGCTTAAGATTTTTTCAAGGATTTAAGCCTTTGTCAACATAAAAATGGCCTGCGGACATTTGTCTAGAAATTGTAAAAAACATTAGACACTTTGCATTGCATCATCTGTAAGGATGTTTTTTATGCAGAGTTTACCTATTTTGCGAAAAATGTAAAAAAAATGATAATTGGTTATCACTCAAACAGAGAATAATGTCAGGACAGAGGAAAAATGATGTTAAATAAAATTAAGCGAATAGTTCGGTATTTGTTATACATCCTTTTTTCAAATCTTCTGTATGGGTTGATCTTATGGTATACATGCACATGGTTGGCTGGATATTCTCTTTTGTATGCGTATTTGGGGAATCTTGCTGATCGTTATAGGTTTGGCATTGGATGAATTTATTCTGAGAATGTATCAGTCAAAAAAGACTGTCATGAAGATAAAGAAAGAGAAGGATGCAGAGAAGGCCCTTCGTATCGCTCAGCTTCAGATGGATAACTTTGTTTCCTTCAAGGCGGCATTGTATCTGTTTTACATTTTAATTCTGATAATCTCTCAAGTAGTCGAGCCAGATCCTGCGCTGATAGGCGGAGATCTTGAAACTTTTGTTCACGTAACAAAGTACAGCATATTGCTTTTGGTCGCATATGACTTGCTTATCGAACAATTTTCAAAGGACAAGAGAAGAATGAAGAAGATAACAGCACTCTTCAATAAACACTGGAATGAGGAGCAGTATTAACGAAGCATCGCTCTGCATCATATTGTACGCTGGCACTTGAACCGATTGCATAAACCGCTAACTCGCAAACTGAACATTGCCTGATTTTAGAACATTATATATTGGACGCAGCGATACATTTTGCGATGATGTACAGAGAACGATGGAAAGGCGCCCTTGCAATGGGCCTGTTATGGACTGTTGCAACTTTTGTCACATACTACTTTCTGCTCGGCGACTATATGAATGGGTTCGGATTGTGGACGATACTGTTCGTTTCCTTGCTGCTTTTGGTCTGCGGTCTTGCGGTATATCTTGGAGGAGTCATGCTTCTTGCCGGGTTCAACACAATGACAAGGGAGGAGCGGGCCCAATATAACATAAAAGAGGTCACATCTTTCATGGGCATATTTCTGGTGCTGATATCATATCTTGCCCTCTTAATGATTATTCACTTTGTGTTTTTTACTGTCTTTATCGCGGCGGTCCTCGTAATGGTAATTTACGTCAACGTCAGCAAAAGATTCAGGGCAAGCACATAACGAAGGATATTAACAATAAAGTCGATAGAGCAGCAAATGAAAAAGAAAGACCTTGAAATGGAACTGGAGAGAGTGCCGAGATTCGATGATCCCGACCCATCCCTCGAACAGTATCTTACGCCGGCGTCCATCGCCGCGGATGTTCTTTTCAATGCATATGCCAGCGGAGATATCAAAGGCCTTAAGGTCATGGATCTCGGGTGCGGTACCGGCATGCTCTCGTTCGGTTCCTGGATGCTCGGCGCCGCATCTGTCGTCGGATATGATGTGTCGCAAAAAGCAATAGGGCTTGCAGCCTCTCATGCAGATTCGATAGGCGCGGATATCTCATTCAGTGTGTCTGATATCAGCGGAATACAGGAAGAGGCCGACACTGTTGTCATGAACCCTCCCTTCGGCTGTCAGAACCGCCGCGCTGATCGGGATTTCCTGAAAAAAGCTATGGAATCTGCCGAGTGCGTCTATTCATTCCATATGGCAGAGACGCTCGACTTTGTCAAAGAGTTCGTTGAAAAGAATAACAGAAAAATCGTTTATAATAAAATGTATAAGTACGACATCCCTCATACATTTACATTCCACAGTAAAGAGAAACACAGCGTTGACATTGTGGTTGTCAACATAAGGTGAGATTAAATGACAGATATCATTGAGGTATTCCCAGGCGATGAGGTCGCAGTTGAAGAGGAGTATTTAGCCTCCGACGGAACATTCGCGAATGACGGAAAGATATATGCATCGCAGATGGGAATTTTGGAACTGGATGATAATGAGTGCGTTGCGAGGGTCCTCTCTCCAAACCCGCCAAACGTACTGAGGCCAGGAGACATCGTTTATGCAGTGGTGGCCGACATAAAAAGCACGATGGCCACCGCAGATGTAGTGGCAAAAGAAGGCGTGAAAAGAGGCCTGGGAGGAGAGACTTATGCAACGATACATGTATCCAAGATTTCTCAGGGATATACCGACGATGTGTCGAAGGAGCTAAGGAAAGGAGATTATATACGCGCGAGAGTGACCGGCATCTCCCCTTCCCTCCAGCTGACCACGAAGGATGACCACCTCGGGGTGATAAGATCGCTTTGCGGAACGTGCAAGACCAAACTCGTCAAGAAAGGAAAAGGGCTGTACTGCCCGGAGTGCGAACGCGCGTTCCTGAGAAAACTTGCCGACGATTACGGTGATGTACGGTTATGATACAGAAAGACGAACTGACGGCTCTGAAAGCAGAGGTCAAAGCGCTTAAGAGAGAGGTCGCGGGGCTCAGAGAGTTCATTCAAGCAATGTACAGCATGATGAGCGAAGATGATGACGAGTATGACGATCCGCCTTTCGGAAACTCCGGGTTCGGGAGATACAATACGTGAAACTTCTTGCTCTGATCTCAGGAGGCATCGATTCCCCGGTTGCCGCCTACATTATGGACAAAGCAGGAGCGGAGATCGCTCTCCTTCACATGGATAATCGTCCCTTTGCCGATGACATATCAATAGAAAAAGTGAAATCGCTGGCAGAGCGGCTGAGATCCGTTACCGGCTCGCCGCTCCCGCTTTACTCCACACCCCACGGTATATCCCAGGAGAAGATATCAAAGACGTGCGACCGCAACTATCAATGCGTCCTCTGCAAAAGGACGATGCTTAGATGCGCTCAGGAAACTGCCGGACGGCTCGGCTTCGGCGGGATCGTTATGGGAGATTCGCTGGGGCAGGTCGCGTCGCAGACGTTGAAAAATCTGAGGTATGTAAGCACCGGCCTTAAGGTCCCTGTGGTAAGGCCTCTTATCGGTTTCGATAAGATAGAGATCGAGGCGATCGCGAAAGAGATCAGAACATATGAGATATCAATAATCCACTCCAACGGATGTTCAATCGTTCCATCTAAACCCATTACCGAAGCGGACATGAAAAAAATGAAGGGATTCGATGAATCGTCGGACCTGGACAGACTTGCAACGGATGCTGCGGACCATACAGTAAGATTATCCTGATCTTACCTGAACACATAACAGGCGTCGATCTCGTCGCTGTTGTATACCATATCAATGGTAACTCTCCGGACATATCTTGCCTGAACGATCGAGACATAGAGCGTATTGTCTCCGATCGGTACCTTTATGTCTGATTCTTTCGGACCTTTCACAGTGGTAGGTACAAGGGCTGGGCCGGTACAGGAGGTGCATACTCTGTAATCGCAGCCTTCCGACAATATCAATCTCCTGACATCGTCATCCACGGTTATTTCCATAAATCCCCTCAACACTGATGCCTTTATTATCTTTGCTCATTTTTGAAGAATGCTGCTACATCTCTGCACGGATCGTCCGACGGCTCCGCTTTTATGCCTTCGAGATTGAAGGTCCTGCGGTCAAGAATGATCGCTGCACCCCGATCTGTGCCGGACCTTATGAGCCTGCCTATCGCCTGCCTCATCTTTCTCATCGCGGGTATCTTCGATGAATGTTCCCAGCCGTTGCCGAACCTCATATCATAATACCTGCGCAAGGCTTCCTGCTTGGCTGTCGGTTTCGGATACGGGATCCCGACCAATATCGCCATCTCCATGTCCTTATCCGGAAAGTCCAGCCCTTCGCTTATCCTTCCGCCAGTGATTGCGAAGAGGACGCTTCCCTCCGATAGTTTGAATTGCGACACCTCTTCCATCAGCTCAGGCTGGGTCATCTCCCTTCTTTCTATGAAGAGGTCTTTCCCCATCTCTCTTCTTATGTCATCTCTGAGGAACCTTTCCATTAATGCATACGACGGGAAGAAGACAGCTGTGTTCCTGTCGACCGTCCTTACGAGAGAAACAATGTGGTCTTTCATCCTGTCATATACTTCCGGGATGTTGTTGAACTCATCGTATTTTGTCGATACGTCGTTGACATACGATATCATCAGGTTCTCTGGAGGGAAGGGAGACTGGAATATGCATTCTGTCGTCTCCTGAAGCCCTATCTCCTCGGTATAGTCGGAAAGGGGTGCCAATGTACCCGACATGTGGACCGATGCCCAGCAAGACCTCAGCGGCTCGGCCGCTGCTCTCGGGTCCAGACAGTATGCCTGGAACTTGGGGTTATCTCCCCCGGCGATCAGAAAAATATTCGTTTCTTCGTCTGTCATATTCCAGGCGGAGAGGAATCTTCCCATTGACAAGATGTAAGATCTGGGGAGTTTCTTCTTTGCCTTTTTGATGTTGGCGATCATCTCCCCTTGGTCCATAAGGCCTTTGTACATAATGCTGAGAGAATGCGACGACATGCCCAGCCTGTCCATGAGCTCATCCTGAAGAAAAGTCGACGGCATCATGCCGTCGTCGCCTGTGAGGTATTGTGATAACGCTTCGCCGAGACATTCCCTCAGCACAGATATGATGTCCGTTACAGAGAGGCCCGCATGGATCTCTGGGTCATTCCATTCAAGGGCTTCCTTCTCCGCGAGGGCCATTGCTTTCATGCTGTATTCCAAGGTCATCACCTCCCTGAGATAATCCGGAAGATTGTGGGCCTCGTCCACGATCATCACCATCTTCGACAGCGGGATACCGGCCCATTCAAGGAACCTGTCGCGAATGTGAGGCATGAAAATGAAAGAGTACGGAGCGGCAACGATGTCCGCATACTGTATTAGATGTTTTACGGTCTCATACGGGCATATCTCCTTCCTGAGACAGTATTCAAAGAACTCCTCCGGTTCCGGATGAGCATCCCTTACGAAACCCAGGATGTTCTGGATGTCTGTCTTTCCTATATTCTCATAATATCTGCACGGCTTTCCGGTGCCGTCATCCTTCTTGTATTCGGAGCACAGCCTTGAGAGCTCCTCTGATGTGCCGGTCGCGTTCTCCGGATCTTTGGACATCATCGGGCAGGTGCTCACACTTCTGCCCTGGACCCCGATGCAGACGACCGGCCTTTTTTTCGATATGGCCTTGGCTTCCTGTATTATCTGTTTCTGCTGGGCCTTGGTCCTTGTGAGATAGATTATTTTCTTATCGGTACCGAGGACGGCTTGCAAAGCACCGGCCATAGAGACCACGGTCTTGCCCGTTCCAGTCCCCGATTCAATAACTGCCGAGACGCCGCCCTCTGCGGTCTCTCTGATAAGGTCTGTTATCTTTTTTTGGTCCCCTGTGTACTCATAGGGAAAGATGTCCTGGTCTTCCGGAACTTCGTTCATCACTCTTTTCTGCGCCAGATGTCGTCCGGGAGCTCATTGTATATGGCCGACTCGCTGTCGGCCTCCTCCGATACCTTGACTGGGCCGGACTCCATCATTTCGACTATCCTGTCCCTTCTGAAGAGCCAGTAATGTATCCTCCACTCCCTTCCGTCGTAGAGGGTCGTCTCTTCCCTCTCGGTCGTAAGAAGGCCTGCGTCCTCCAGCATATAGAATGC
>WQTN01000122.1 GCA_009786295.1 Methanomassiliicoccaceae archaeon | reverse complement strand
GTGGAGTTCTGCGCGGACAATTTCGCAGATGTTGCGAAAGAATTGGGAGTGAGGTCCATACATCTGAGCCTCGATGACCTCAGGGTCTCAAAGCCGGAAGGATTCGATAAGATCCTGACTACCGTTCGCAGCGACAAAGAGGGGGCGGAGGCCGAAAAGAGGGGTGCTACTATGCTGATATTCAGAGACGTGTTCGATCTCACATGCAAATCATGCAGGAATGCGAAAGGTCTCGCTACTCTCAGATACATGCTCGGTGCGGTCGACATCCCCGTGGTGGGAGCCGGAGGGATCCTCCCAGATGTTTTCCTGGAAGTTCTTGCGTCAGACACGGCCGGCATATGCATGAGGGGCGGGTTCATGAGAACTAAAAATCCCGCAGCGGCGGTCGAAGCGTACCGCGAAGCGGAGAAATATCTCAAGAAGATGCGCTGAGGAAGCCTGTTTATAAACAACAGGAGTGTATCAACTCTAATTTTTTCTGTGTGATATAATATATTATTCATGCTTGTAAGAAATAATAATTTTAAGATAATATATTATATCATTTTGACAGCATTTAAATATCGTAAATAATATATCATACATAATGACAAAGAATTTGGAAAGAAACAAGTATCTGGATACACTTTTCAGATTCAAAGATATAGACCTTATAAAAATCATAACGGGGATAAGAAGATGCGGAAAGTCCACTGTTATGGAAATGTTCAAAGACCGCATCATTGAATCCGGGGTCCCTCCGGAGAAAACCCTTCATATGAGGTTCGATCACCCCGATCATCTTTGGATAGAGGATTACGAAACGCTGTTGAAAGAAGTCAAGAACAATATCGAATTGTCCAAAGGCAGTTATATTTTCTTTGATGAGATACAAAATGTCGAGGGTTGGGAAAAAGCGGTAGGTGCAATGTATGCCTTAGGTGCAGACATATACATAACGGGGTCCAATGCACGTCTGATGTCATCCGAGTTTACGACACATATTGCCGGCAGATATGTGGAGATCAAAATGCATCCTCTTTCTTTCAGAGAATATGTTAAATTCGGCAAGGACAGGACAGGAGATCTGAAAGAGGCACTGGACAATTATAAGAGATACGGGGGATTCCCCATAATCGCACTCTTTGAGAGTGACAACAAAGCGGATCACAATATGATACTGTCAGGAATATATGATACGGTTTTCCTGAAAGATGTGATCGAGAGAAATGAAATAAGAGATATTGTCACAATAAAGAACATCTCTAGATTTTTGATGAAGAACATAGGTAATCAAACGTCGGTCCGGAGCATTTCAAATTACATTACAAGCAAAGGCGGAAGAACGCACCCAATGACAGCAGATACGTACATCCACTACCTTGAGACAGCATACCTGGTGTGCAGGGGGAAAAAATATGATATCAAGGCAAAGGAGTACCTCCGGACCGCGGATAAATTTTATGCGGCCGATCTCGGGATCAGGAACAATGCTGTCGGCTATAACGAAGAAGACCGATCAGGAGTATTGGAAAACCTGGTCTTCCTGGAACTGCTCACAAGGGGTAAAGAAGTTGTCGTCGGTCAGGTAGACGGCAAGGAAATAGATTTCATTGTCAAAGAAGAAGAATTCAGGCATTATTATCAGGTCATTGACAATCTGTACGATGAAGAGGTCAAAAAACGCGAGATAAGATCGCTCCTCTCAACAGGCGACAATCATCCGAAAACAATAATCACAAATGAATTGTACCCGGCAAAAAACATCGAAGGAATAAAAGTGGTGAATATCCTCGATTTCCTTCTTGAAGAATATGAATGAAACATCTGACAATCATTTAGATATATCATCGTTCATTGTGGAGATAGGTTGATTCCGATGAGAAGCGATGTCATCAGAAAAGGAATAGGAAGCGCACCCGCCAGAAGCCTGCTGAGAGCGGACGGTCTGACGGACGAGGATTTCGAGAAGCCCTTCATAGGCATAGCCAACTCCTGGAATGACATCGTGCCTGGCCACCTCCACCTCAATGAGATCACGGAAGCGGTCAGGGAAGGAATAATAGAGGCGGGAGGCAAACCCTTCACCTTCGGCGTCCCGGCGATATGCGACGGCATAGCGATGGGCCACAACGGGATGAGGTTCTCCCTGATATCAAGGGAAGTCATATCGGACTGCTGCGAGGTGATGGTCGAAGGCCATGCGTTCGACGGCTGGGTCGGAGTTACTAACTGCGACAAGATAACGCCGGGAATGCTCATGGCAGCTGGAAGGATGAACGTCCCGGCGATCCTGATAACGGGAGGCGCCATGGAGGCCGGAAGCCGCGACGCGGAGTCCCTGGACCTTCAGTCCGTGTTCGAGGCGCTCGGTTCGTATTCCGCGGGCGCGGTGGACGAGAGCTTCGTGAAGACAATAGAGTGCGCCGCATGCCCGGGGAAAGGAAGCTGTTCCGGGCTGTTCACAGCGAACTCGATGGCATGCCTCACCGAAGTGCTGGGAATGAGCCTCACAGGCTGCGGAACGTCACTGGCGGTGGACGGGAAGAAGCTGAAGATCGCAAAGGAAACAGGCAAAAGAATAGTCGAGCTGGTCAGGAAGGACATCAAGCCGAGAGACATAGTGACAATGAGGTCATTCAGGAACGCTGTCCGTGTGGACATGGCGATAGGAGGGTCCACCAACACCGCGCTCCACATCCCCGCTATATCCAAGGAGTTCGGGCAGAACGTGACGCTGGATCTCTTCGACGAGATATCCAGGCAGATACCGCACATCACAAGCCTCAGGCCGGCAGGGATGTTCTCGATACGCGACCTCGACAATGCGGGAGGAATGCCGGCGGTCCTGAAAAGATTAAAGGGGTTGATAGAGGACGCCCCCACCGTGAACGGAAAGAGCGTCATGCAGATCGCGGAGGAGGCGGAGGTCCTGGACGATGAGATACTGAGGCCTTTGAACAAACCCTTCCACGAGCAGGGCGGGATAGCGATACTGAAAGGGAACCTTGCGCCGCAGGGTTCAGTCGTAAAGCAGGCGGCCGTGAGCGGGAACATGATGAGATTCACGGGGAAAGCTAAAGTGTTCGACTCCGAGAGAGAAGCGACGGAAGCGATCACATCCGGGAAGATATCTGCGGGAGATGCGGTCATCATAAGATATGAAGGGCCCAAAGGCGCACCCGGGATGCCGGAGATGCTGTCCCCGACAAGCCTGATAATGGGAATGGGCCTCGGGGATTCTGTTGCTCTGATAACGGACGGAAGGTTCTCAGGCGCCACAAGAGGCGGCGCGATAGGCCACGTCTCGCCGGAAGCTTACGAGAAAGGCCCGATATCCGCTGTGAAAGACGGCGACATAATAGAGATAGACATCCCGGCGAGGAAGCTCAATGTGAAGATCTCCGATCAGGAGATGAAAGACCGCCTCTCTAAAGTGAAGGTTGTCGAACGCCCGGTGACGGGAGTTCAGAGAAGATACAGGAAGCTGGTCACCAACGGGGCCAACGGAGCGTATCTGGAGTAACAGAGTTTCCAAGACCTTCACTTTTCTCAGAGAGATCAGATGATGGCGACCATCTGGTTCAGGGTTCCGTTGCTGTTCTTGCCTGTCAGAGCAAATCCGCAGGATTCATAATATCCGAGCAGGTTGTCTTTACAGTCAAGGCGGACCACTATGCATCCGAACATGTCATTGCCTTTAGAGAAGAAGTCAAAGGCATGTTCTATCATTTCTTTTCCGAACCATTTCTCCGTTCCGTCTGCCTTTGCTAGTTGCCCCAGCAGATATGCCTGCGCAACCCCATGATCAACGTTCATCTTTTCGAGCACATCTCCCGGAATGCTGTGGCACTCATTTACTGCAAGGCATTTGACGGCAAGGGTAAAGAATCCTTTGATAACATATTTGTCCGAACGGTTTTGTTCCAGAAACACATATGTTCTGGAGACGGCATTTCTCTCATGTCTGATGGCGATATTTTTCAGAAAATCTTCGGCAGCAGGTTCGGCTGAGCACGTGAACGATGACAGTAAAGACCGCAGGCTGTTTCCATCGCTTTCAGAAATCAAATCATGAAGCCTGTATAACACAGGACTCATTGAGGGCCGCTCCTTTCTTCCTCCGCTCTGCATTTCTCAAAGTACTCTTTCATGATCTTCTTGCCCTCTTCAAGCTCCCTCATCACATCATGTTTGGGTGTGTAAGGGCCTCTCCGTTCTGCGGCCTCGAAGGCCTCCACTAATCTCTTCGCCTTTTCCGGCGTATCAATTACCAACATTTCGTAGAAAGATTCTATCGGCATTTTCTCACTGGTTTTTGATTAGTGCTTAGGTATGTATCCCTAATGTGTACAGTTAGTATGTTAGTGTTTCGGAAATGCGGAAAGAACGCAATGCGGATAATGTTTGATACGAACGTCTTGTTTTCGGCGTTCATCATATCTTCTCCGGTTCTGACGCGAATGATCGATGTGGTCACCGGACAGCACATAATGGTGCTGCCAAGCTGCGTGATCGATTAGCAGTTTTATTCTCAGAAAATACGGACAAGATTTAAACAATACGAGACAGATATGACACTATGGTCATGGCAACTCGCAAAAGGTACACCGTTGAAGAACTGAGGGCGATAGTAAGGCCAGTGGCAGAGAAGTACGGCGTGGATAAGATATATCTTTTCGGTTCAGTTGCCAGAGGAGATTACAACGAGTACAGCGATTACGATTTTTGTATCGAATCCGGAAAGATAAGAACGCTGTTTGTCCTGTCAGGATTCTTCCGTGAATTGCGCGATGCGGTCGGGTGCGAAATAGACATAGTAGATAAAGAAGCACTTGAAGATGAGTTTCTGGATATAGTGATGAGAGAGGGAATTGAACTTTATGCGCAATGATGTCCTCCTGCTGAGAACGATCCTTTACTATTGCAATGAGATAAAGCAATCAATAGAAGAGACGGGAAATGATATGGAGGATTTTTTGGACAGCAAGATATGTCAGCATGCCTGCTCATTCTGTATCGAACAGATCGGAAAGAATGTTAAGGACCTGTCCGATGAATTGACAAACAAACATCAGGAAATACCATGGAGCAATATAGCTGGTATGCGGGACATAATCGCGCATCGGTACCACAGGATAGACCTTACCAAAATATGGCTTACAATAACTGAAGAGATTCCGTTACTGAAAGACGCTTGCGAGAAGATGTTGAAAGAGATTGAGGCGCGTTAAAATCGAAATCACTTTCCGACATTGTGCCAGTATCCTTGGACAGCCAGGAGGCTTTCGGTAAAACGCCGGATCACCGTTCTTCTTTTATTATCTGGTCCGCGAGGACAAGGCATGCGACGCTCTCAACAACAATGACCGCTCTCGGCACTATGCACGGGTCATGCCTTCCGGCGATTTTCACCTTGGCATTCTCCATCAGTTCAAGATCGACCGTGTCCTGCTCCTTTCCTATGGACGGAGTGGGTTTGAAGGCCGCCCGGAACACCATCGGGGCGCCGTCGCTCATTCCGCCCAATATCCCGCCCATGTTGTTGGAGTGCAGTTTCACTCCCTCATCGTAATAAAACGGATCGTTGCTTTCGGATCCCCTCATCTTCGTGAGCTCGAATCCTTTGCCGAACTCGACGCCTTTGCATGCAGGGATGCCGAAGACCGCCCTTGCTATATCGGCATCGAGAGAATCGAACCAGGTTCCGCCCAAGCCTATCGGGAGGCCGGTCGTTATACACTCGATAACGCCTCCGACGCTGTCCTCGTCCGCAGAAGCGTCCAATATCTCCCGGGTCATCATGGAATCCAGTTCTGCGGTGGCGGCCATCGTCGGATGTTCTTTCGATCCGACGGCGTCTTCGAAGGTCCGCTCTTCCTCGTCCTTTATCTTTCCGATGGATCTTGTGAAAGCGGCCACGCTGATCCCGTGCTGAGAGATGAACTGCCTCGCGATGCTGCCTGCCACGACTATCGAAACGGTAAGCCTTCCTGAGAATTGGTTGCCTCCTTTGATCTTATGGTCCGGGAATTTCACCAAAGCGGGAAGGTCGGCGTGTCCCGGCCGGGGAGTTCTGTTGAAAACATCGTACTTTGAGCTGTCGGTATTGGTGTTCCTGATCCTGTAATGTATCTTTTCCCCGGTTGCCTTACCGTCCCAAATGCCGGAGAGGAACTCAACCTCGTCCGGCTCGGTCCTAGGAGTACCGATGCCTTTGGTCGGTTTCCTTAGGTCAAGGTCCCTGTTGATCAGATCAACATTGATGATCATGTCCTTCGGAATGCCCTCGATAAGTCCTCCTATGTATTCGGAATGGCTTTCTCCGTACAGAGTGAACACAACAGAACTTCCGATCTGGTACATTATGGATCCTTCTCCTCGACCTTCATTCCCAAAGACCTCATGTGTTCGGGGAATTCGGGGTATGAGACCGAACAGCATTCCGCCTCCTCCATTACTACAGGGCGTTCGCACAATAAAGATGCTACTGCCGCCGCCATCATGATGCGGTGGTCCCCTTCGTTGTTCACGACCCCTCCGGCAAGCTTCTTCTTTCCTCTGATGACGCAGCCGTCGTCGGTCCCCTCGGCATCGGCGCCTATGGCCTTCAGCATGTCCGCCGTTGTCCTGATGCGGTCGCTCTCCTTGAATCTGAGCTGCGGCGCGCCGTATAATCTGCTGGTTCCCTCGGCGGTGCTCAGAAGCACCGCGAGCACGGGGAACAGGTCGGGGCATTTCCCTATGTCTATCTCCTGTGCTTTGAGATCCCTCTTTTTCACTGTCACGGAATCCCCGGCGATGGAAACGGATGCACCTGCGTCCTTCAGGATATCGATTATTACTCGGTCTCCCTGGGGGTCGTCCATCTGCAGGCCCTTCACGGTCACCTCGCCTCCCAGGGCTCCGGCGACGAGCGGGAACGCGGCGGAGGAGAAGTCCGCCGGCACGGCATAATCATACGGGCGATACCCTGTACCGCCTTTTACTCTGAAGATATTCTTTTCTTTGACCACATCGGCGCCGAACAATCTCATGATATGAGTGGTGACGTCCAAGTAAGGCTCCGATACGGTCTTGCCTTCGATCTCTATCTCAACATCATTGGCCAGCATCGGGGATGTGATCAAAAGGGATGTGATGAATTGGGAACTTACGCCCCCCTCGATCGCAACCTTTCCTCCTTTGTTAGACCCCCTTATTTCCACTGGAGGGTTTCCGCCGTCGGAACGGCATTCGACGCCCATTCTGCCCAATGCCTCCAACAGCGGGCCCATCGGTCTTTTTCTCAGCGAATCGTCGCCGGTGACCGTGACCCATTCGTCGAACATGGATGCTATGCCGGAGAATATGCGCAGCGTGGTCCCCGAGTTTCCGGCATCCACCGTTCCCTTCGGAGCATGCAGCTTCCCTCCGGAGATAAGAACTTCGTCCCCCCTTCTCTGAACGGCCGCGCCGATGGATTCCGTGGCCCCGAGAGTTGAAAGGGTGTCGTCGGATATCAGGCAGTTGGTTATTCTGCTGTCCCCGTCCGCCATGGAGGAAAGGAAGAACGCCCTGTGCGTGTGGCTCTTTGACGGAGGGGAACTCACGGTCCCTTTCAGGCTCCCTCCGCTGAATGCCATCCTCATGGCTGCATACCTCTTGTTCTGGCAAAGAGCAGGCCTGTCAATCCCGTTCTTTTTATGAAATCCTCCGCATCCCCGTGCTCAAGGACAATGGCGACGGCCGGTCCGGAACCGGACACTCCAGCCCCCAGAGCGCCGTTCTCAAGCGCTATGTCGGAAATGACATTGTCTATCCCGGAGACGGAAGCGACCGCTCTGCCGTTTGCTGTCATTGCTTTAAAGGGGTCCGTTCTTGCCGTTTCTATCAGGCCCTCTATCTCTGACGATATGCCTTTCAGTTTTTCCAACGGAAGCCCCGTCTTTTTGATCTTATTCTTCGGAACGTGGATCAGGACGTCGTATTCGCCGATGTCGTCCTGGAAAAGTATCGAGTCGGATATGTTGTCGGTGATGACGAGGCCTCCGAGCTCGCACCCGCAGGCATCGTCGAACGCGCCCGTGACGGTGACCTTTGCCTTTCTGGCACAATCGACGCCTAACAGTATCCTGTCGATCGCGTCCATATCGAACCTCTCCGCCCTCAGCACCGATGATACTATCGCGTTGCACGCAGAGCTTGAACTTTTCAGCCCACGGGATATGGGGATGTCCGAGGAAATGTTCAGCAGCCACCCTTCCGGTTCTTCGATCTCCATTCTCCTATATGTCTCGGAGACGCAGATCCTTGCCATCTCTTTGTTCTCGGACGGGTCGTTCCTTATGCCGACGTCCTTTGTCTCGCCTGTCGGGGTAAAGACGGCATCGGTCCTCAAAGTGATGCCGATGGTCGAGCCGATCCCGCACGGCATTGCGTTGATCACTGTGATTGCGCCATATGATATTCCTTTTCCTATCAATTCAGAGCCTCCCTCATTAATTTGAACAGATCCTTTTTCCCGGTCCACATCCCGAGCGATGCGGCGCCCTGCGCCGCAAGCATATCCTCTCCCGACACGATCCCGGCGCCGGTCTCCTTTGCTTTTGATATAAGGGGTGTTTCGGTCCCGTAGACCATATCGAACACGGTGTGGTGCGGAGTAAGCTGACAGATGCTGACGGGATATTCCCCGGAGCCGTACATCCCTATGGGGGTGCAGTTGACGATAAGGTCATGCAGCATGAGGGCGACGGAGTCCTTCGGCTGGAGATCGCAGCCGAGATCTTTGCAAAGAGAGCGCGATGTCTCTTCATTTCTTCCCGTTACGGTGACGCGGCATCCTTTTTCTTTGAGAGCGAACGCGCAGGCGCGAGCCGCACCGCCGGACCCCATGATGAGCGCTCTTTTGCCTTTGGGATCGAACCCTGCAAGTTTCACTGCGTTCTCTATCCCGATGATATCTGTGTTGTATCCTTTCAGTTTCCCGTTGTCGTTAACTACGGTGTTCGCGGCGCCGACCGCTTCGGCATCCTTGTCAACGGAATCGAGATGCCCGAGTATTGTGGATTTGTAAGGGATGGTCACGTTCAATCCTTTTATGTTATAGGCCCGGATGACATCTTCGACATGTTCCAGGCTCTCCGAGTCGAATTTAAGATAGACCCCTTTGAACCCGATCTTGCTCATGACCTCATTATGCATCATCGGGGAAAGGCTCTTCTCAAGAGGATGCCCGACGATACCGGCCACCATCGGGTCGTCGCCTAGGTATGACATTTCCTCCAGGCTCAGCTGACCCGGGGCCGTAGGGGTTCCGACGTATGCGAAGGTGAATTCGTTCCCGAGCGTGCCGGACCTGATCCTGGTGACCGCGCCGAGCTCCCCCATCCCCAGCAGGACATGCCTTTTTTCGATCGACCGCGAAACATCATAAAGGGTTTTCAGGTCGGAGAACGAATTGACTCGGAAGGCGCCCTTTACGATGTCCCCTTTCATGTTCTTCAGAAGATCCGCTATTTCCTTTGCGGGCGGGGTCGAATCATAGTTGTGGTGAGAGGAAATGACCTCCGCATCCGTGTCAGGAACATCATGCTCCCCGATGTCGATCATTCCTTTGAACCCCTTGGGCAGGACCGACAGGTCCGGAACATCCCTGAATGTGGCGATGATCTTTTTTCCCCCGATCTCGGGAACGCGGCCGAGGATATCGAGCCTTACCTCTGCGATGTCGGCTTTTTCAATATGGTCCCTGTCCTCAACGGAGCTCAGGGAAGCGCAGAGATGAGTTCTGGGCATCGTTCTTCACTTGATCAGCTTATGCGCTTCTTTGACGGTCGCGCCGTGAAGGACGATGTCGGAGATAGCGCGCATCATCATCTCGACGTTGCTGTGCTGGAACACGTTCCTTCCGATGGATACTCCCTTTCCTCCGGCCTGCAGGGAATCGTACACCATGTTCAGTATGTCCAGGTCGGACTTCATCTTCGGTCCTCCGGCGATGACAACGGGCGCCAAAGCGCCTCTTACGACCTTTTTGAAAGAGTCGATGTCCCCCGTGTAGCTGCACTTCACTATGTCGGCGCCCAGTTCGGTCGCCACTCTGGCCGCGTGCGCCACGGCATCCGGATCGTATGAATCTTTGATGGAGGGTCCGCGCGGGTACGCCATCACGATGAGAGGCATTCCCCACTCGGCGCACTCTTCCGCGATCATCCCGAGGTCGTAAAGCATATCGGCCTCCGTCTCGGCGCCGACGTTGACATGTACCGATACGGCATCAGCGCCGATCTTCAATGCCTCCGCGACGCTGGCGACGAGTGTTTTATCTCTGGACGTGACGCCGAGGTCTGTGGAAGCGGACAGATGCAGGACCAAACCGATATCTTTACCGAAGTTACGGTGGCTGAAACGGATGAGGCCTTTGTGCATCAGAACGGCGGTTGCACCGCCGTTCGCTACGTCGTCGACCGCCTTTTTCATATTGATGAGACCTTCCACCGGCCCGATGGAAACGCCGTGGTCCATCGGAACAATGACGCTGTTGCCGGTCTTCCTGTCAATGATCCTCTCCATTCTTATGCTCTTGCCGTACATAGCTTCCACCGCCTCCGGTTTTTTAAACTGTGGCTGAGAACGGTTAATTTGAAGGAGATATTAAATTGTTGCATGAAGAGGCATTTTTCGAAAAATTCATTTCGACCATCCATCTTGTCAAAAGGTGCGGAACATAAGTCCTGAGCGGACGGAGCCGGTAAATATTTCGGCCCTGGGCATAGTGCGGAAACCATTGCAGAACCCTAATTATTTCATAGGGAAAATGCAGTAAAACTCCAATTATTTCATAGGGAAAATGCAGTAAAACTCCAATTATTTCATATGGAAAATGCAATCCAGCAAAACACTAATAAGGTATAATGTAATGCATGCTTGATGAAAAGGGAGATATACAGAGATCTTCTGAAATGGAAGAACAGCAAGAATCGAAAACCCCTGCTGTTACAAGGCGTCAGACAATGCGGTAAAACATACATACTCAAAGAGTTCGGAAGAGAAAACTATGATGACGTTGCATACTTCACATTTGAAGACAACCCCGATCTTCACGAAACCTTCCAGAAGGACCTTGACACGAAAAGAATACTTGATTATCTGAGTTTTGCACGCAACAAAAAGATCGAACCCGGAAAAACGCTGATAATTTTTGACGAGATACAGCTGTGCAGCCGTGCACTCACATCTCTGAAGTTCTTCTGCGAGAACGCACCCCAATATCATTTGGCATGTGCGGGTTCGCTGTTGGGAGTGATGTTGTCCAAACCGGGTTCTTTTCCGGTTGGTAAAGTAAGAAGACTTATGATGTTCCCGATGACGTTCAAAGAGTTCCTGCTTGCGAACTCCGAAGACCTCTTAGTTGAGCATATGGAGAATAACGGCCCGACGGAAGCACTCCCATTGATTCTGACCAATAAACTGAACACTTATTTGGATTATTTTTTTCTGACTGGCGGCATGCCGGCCGCAGTCGCATCATGGATAGCGGAAAGAGATGTTGAAGAAGTGGACACGATACTTGGAGAAATCATCAAAGATTACGCGGACGATTTTTCAAAACACGCATCGGACCATCTTGCTAAACTGACGCTCATCTGGAGCTCGATACCTGCACAACTGGCAAGGGAGAACAGGAAGTTCGTTTTCGGCCATGTCAAGAAAGGCGCAAGAGCCAAAGATCTGGAGGATGCCTTAGAATGGCTTGTAGATGCAGGATTGATATACAAAGTAAAGAGAACGGACAGGCCTAAGGTCCCGCTGTCAATGCATGCCGACAGCGCCAGTTTCAAAATCTACATGGCCGACATAGGGATACTGAGGAAGATGGCAAAAATACCATCCGACTTCCTTTTCAGCAAGAATAAGGAATATGATGATTTCAGAGGTGCCGTAACAGAGAACTATGTTCTCACTGAACTTATCTCCCTCATCAATGATGTGCCCTATTATTGGAAGTCCGATCACGATGCCGAGGTAGACTTCGTGGCGCAGATCGGCGGAATGGCGATACCGATAGAAGCGAAGGCCGGAAGCAACAGGTCGAAAAGTCTTGCAGAATACATAAGAACATATGATCCTGAGGTTGCCGTCACGACCGCTGCCAGAAGGAATATGGGCAGCGTCGTGAAGCACATACCGCTGTATTCTCTCTGGAAAATCGGAGAATATGTCACGGAGATGAAAAGGTTGCAGGCCGATGACGCTGAGAGCGGCAGTTCGGCAGCGAAACAGAAGTGAACTGCATAAAAATATCAACGGCCTGTGTGCCCCTTCGCTGTTATCTTGTCTCGAGGCCGACGCTGCGCATGTCTCACGGTCAAAGTGAATAGTCCTGCAGACATCAGTGCCGGACATAGAGATATATCGAAGATACGATGCCTTTGTATGGATGCTAGGATAGAGCATGATGAGAAAGGCCTGAGGTTCAACCTTATCGTGGACGGGCAGGCCGGAGGATATCTGACGTATGAGATATACAACGGATGCTTGGACATTCAGCATACGGTCGTCAAAGCAGAGCTGAGGGGGAATAAGCTCGGAGAGGTCCTGATCGCCGCCGCAACGGAGTATGCCGGAAAGAAGGGCCTGAGCGTAATGCCGACATGCAGTTTTGCAAAGAAAATGCTGAGATAAGAAACTAAATTTTTTGATGATGTTATATAAATATTTGGCGTTATCTATATATACGTAGTTATATAACGGCCCGAGTCTTTTGCCATCCGAAAATGAGGGGTGCAGCGCACTGCTGAAATTCAGCTTACGTTCGACTATATAGCGCGGTCCGAACACATAGGTAACCGCACCCACAGAGGAGGCAATTCAAATGGAAGAAAACTCAACACCATCTGTCAGTGCTGCCTGCTAGAAAGCAACATGTCCGGCCCATGATCGGGGGCGGTACGCATGAGCAATAACAGCAGAGGACAGCACGCCCGAAGAAGCGGCGGGAAGAAAAGATGCCCGGCAAGGCCCGGATCAAAGAAAGGCGTCTTGACAGCTTTTTTCATTGTAGCCGCACTTTTGTTTGTGACATTCGCAGTCGTTCAGGACAGCAATGAAAACTACAGTGCGGGGGCGACGATAGGATTATCGACAACGGACCTGCATAATGAGCTGGTCCTCTTCACCGTCGACGGTAACGGCGTAAATGAGGTAACAGATACATTTGATCTCCTGCCCGGAAAGATATATAAGTTCGAGCTTCTGGGAGGAGGGCACAACGGCCTCAATGCCAAAGGGGGCATATCCATCGGCTGGTACGATGCCACGCACAATGCCTCCATCGTTACGGCCTACTATCACGTTGGAGGCATGGGCGGCGGCAGCGGACAAGGCGGTGCCAACGGCGGTGGCAGCGGAGGCCCGTTATCATCGGCCTCAGAACTAGGAGGCTGCGGTGCCAGCGATATCCGCATAGGCGGCGACACGCTCGCAGACAGGGTCATCATTGCCGGCGGCGGAGGCGGCGGCAGCAGCAGCACCACGGCCGGCGGCGCCGGAGGAGGTGCGAACGGAGGCTCGGGGTACTTTATAAGCACCAGACACCCGGGCGGAGGCGGCACGCAGACTGGTGGCGGCAACGGCGGCGGGGGCTCTGTACCCGGCAGCATCGGTTCTTGGGGCATCGGCGGTGCCGGCGGAGGCAAAGGCGGCGGAGGCGGGGGAGGATACTACG
>WQTN01000121.1 GCA_009786295.1 Methanomassiliicoccaceae archaeon | reverse complement strand
ATCCAGGCCAATATATCTCATGCGGTTCACTTCCTTTTTGTTTGGTCACTAAAGTATAGTGTTCCGCACTTTTAGGCTACATGGTCATTTATCCTTTGAGAGGCGTCCTTTCGACCTCCATCCGGTCGAACGTAGGGTACTCCTCCACTATGAATGACTGATACGGAAGCTTTTTCGATATCTTCCTGAGCTTCCATGATGCAACCTCTATCCTTTTTCTTTCCTCGTCGATGAGCATCAGGTCCTTCGGCACCTTCATCTCCAGCAGCAGGGCGGCGGCCTCGTTCAGGTCTTCGGCGTAAACTATGCCTTTGATGATCGTGCCGTCGTCAGTGATTATATCATGCTTCCGGGCTATCACATTGGCCCTTCGTATCAGCCTCCTCCTGAGCTGGACCCCGTCCTTGAAGGTAGACGAGCAGAAATGTATCGGGCATTTCGGATACTTCCTCATAAGTTCCGTTGCCATCTTCTCGGAGCCGGCCACCGCGGAAGAGAGGTCATCCTTTACCCTGTAGTTCATCTCCTCCATCATATTCCAGTTGCTCTCCGAGAATTCGAACTCATTTATGTTAATGAACCCGACCCCCGCCTCCAAGGCCGATAACGCAAGCCTTTCCAACCCGTTCTCGTTCCCGGGTATGGCCGGAACCTCGATACCGACGTCAAGTGATGTCTCTGAGACGATCCGGGATATTTCTTTGAGGTCCATCGTTTCCCACTGGGACATAGGAGGATGGAACCTTATCTCATCAAGGCCCGCATCGCACAGCTCTTTCGACCTGCCGAGGTCCACCGTCGAAGTATACAGATGGATATGGTGGCCGGGCCCGAAATGCTCTTTCAGCATTTTTATCGCAGATATTGTTCGTTCCATCGTGACAAGAGGGTCTCCGCCCGTAATGCCAGTGCCGGTGGCGTTCATCGAGGCAGCCTCGTCCAGCATCTCACTGAGATCGAAGATTCTGCGTTCATTGGCGAACATGACGTCTTTCCCTTTTTTCTCGGGCGAAATGGGGCAATAGAAACAATCCGTGCCGCACCTGCCGGTTATGAAAAGCACCATTTTAGATCCGTTCACGCAATGTTCGCATCCTTTGGGAAGAGGACAATTGGAGGCTGAGCCGTATTCATACCTTTTCAAAGCGATCGGTATGTGATAGTGCGATGTCTTAATAAACATTGGAGAGCTAGAGTGATGCGGCCATGAGAAGAGACACCGGACTGATAATCGCACTGGACGAGACAGATGCGGCCAAGGCAGTGAAGATAGCAGAATCCATTTCGGACTCTGTTGACGCGATAAAGGTCAACTGGCCGCTGATCCTTTCCGCAGGGCCGGAGATAATAACAGAGCTTTCTGAGATATCGGATGTGATATGTGATTTTAAGATCGCAGACATTCCGAACACGGTGCGCCTGATAGTGGAGGGCGCGGTATCTCGAAAAGCATCAGGAGTAATAGTGCACGCTTTCGCGGGCGAGGATTCTCTGAAGGAAGCTGTCAGCGCGGCGGGGAAGGCCGATGTCTTCGCGGTCACAGAGATGAGTCATCCGGGCGGTGCGAGGTTCACAGCTCCACACGCGGAAGAGATGGCCGGTATGGGTGCGAGATGCGGAGTGGCAGGGTTCATAGCTCCTGCCACAAGGCCTGAAAGGATCAAAATGATAAGGTCCATCGCCGGAAAACTGAAGATCCTCTCCCCGGGAGTGGGTGCTCAGGGCGGAAGCGCATCATCTGCGATTTCCGCCGGTGCAGACTACGTAATAGTCGGAAGGACGATATACGGCGCAGAGGACCCAGCATCCGCAGCCTCTTTGATAAGGGATGAGATACGGCCGTTCCTTTGAGCCCATCGTTTGGCCATACATAAAAAGCTCGCGCGCTTTCTCTATAAATCTATAAATAGGCAATCGGGCATGAGTCACCACTCTAATCAGTGGAGATAATAGAATGCGTAAATTTGGAATTAGGTCAGCCAAACCCACAGACGGGGGCTTCCTGCCGGCATCTGACGATGACGAGGAAGTATGGTTCAAAAGAGAATGGCGCCTGATAGCACTGGTAGCGATAATGATCGTGGCGTTTGTCATAAGATTCATTTTTGCCTACGGGGTGTCTGCTGGCAGCGATTTTGCGTTGTCCGGCGGAACAGGGGCATCAAGCCACGCACACACAGTAGAAAGCATCCTCAATGGTTCGTTCGCGTTCACTGACCCTGCCCTCAACTATCCATATGGGTCAGTCAACATCTATCCGGTGTTCATGGATGTCATCATGGCGGGGATCGCAGGAATAGTGTCTTTGTTCGGTGTATCCACCGGTACCGCTGTAGCCGGAACGCTGGCGTTCTCGGCCCCGATACTGGCAGCACTCACATGCTGGCCCGTGTACCTGATAGGAAGAAAGATGTTCAATGATGAGAAGATAGGCCTTCTGGCAGCGCTCTTTTATGCATTCTTTGCGCTCATGATAATGACCACCGTCTTCTCGAACGGTACAGAATATGCCCTGGTAGGGTTCATGTTCGCATTCATGGTATACTACCTGCTGAAAGCTTTAGAAAAATGCGACGAGACCCAACCCAGCGGACTCAGGGCAATGTTAGGCAACAGGGCCATGCTCAAGAACATCCTGATAGCAGGGATACTCTTTGCGCTGATCGCCCTCTCGTGGAATCAGTTCCGCGTGATCCTTCTGATGCTGGTGTTATTCATGGTCGCTCAGGCAGTGGCAGACCGCCTGAGGTCCAAAGAGATAATGCCCGCCGTTGGCATATATTCCGGCGTGATAATGCTCGGGATCCTGATATCGCTCCCCTATTACATTCTCGCGGGCCTTTGGGACCTTGTGTTCTCCGGCCCGTTCATAGTTGCCATATTATCTGTCGCTTTGGCGGTCCTGTTCGGCAAGACCGCAGACAGGACATGGGTGCTTATGGTCCCCGTGATCCTTGCAATCGCGGCAGCCGTGCTCGTAGTGATCTACTTCATATCCGGCGACCTTTTCTCAGCGGTCGTCAGCGGCAACACAGTATACGTGAACGAGCTGATGGCCAGTCTCGCATCGGCATCAACCGTGACATCCATATCCTCAATGGCCGCATTCTTCGGCTGGGTGACCGTATGGCTGCCGCTGGTGATGTTCCTCTATATGGTCTACAAATACCGCAAGCAAATGGATTCAAAGAAATACACATTCACAATGTGGTGGATATTCGCTTTGTTCATCATCGGATGGTATTCGACCTCATACGCGATTCTTGCCGGCGCAGGGTTTGCGGTAGCATCGGCAGCGTTGATACTCATGGCCATAAGAATGGCGGGCCTGAAGGACTACATTGCGGACATGAGAGGCAACGGGATAAAGATCGCTCCGAAAAAGATACTCAAGCCCATACCTCTTGCGACACTCGTCGTGTTGGTGGCACTCATCGCCGCGCCGAATCTGGTATACGCAGTGGATGCCAGCACTCCGACAAACTCGGAGGGCGACGGGTACTTCGGAGGTCTGGGATATACAGTGATGACCGATGACATCAACTCTCTCAATAAAATGTGGAATGACCTCAGCGACGATGATAAGGTAGGCGCGCTGGTAACATGGTTCGGCTACTCCACGGATGCTGTCTCCCGCGGCGGATTCGACTCTGTCACGGACGTGTTCGGCGGCGGAGTATCTGCAATGTCCGCAGTACTTCTGGCGGACAGCAGTTCGGCGGTAACGGCGGCTATGGCCATACGTTTGCTGCTCAGTAAAGATCTTTCGTTATACAGAACGGCGATAGAAAACGCAGGGTTGAACTATAACACGATTAAAAACTACATCGACAACCCATCCGATGCCGTAAAGGAAATCAAGAACAATATTGACAAATACAGCGGAGTGAACCCGAAGGTCACAGAAGAGAACGCATTGTATCTTGTTCTTTCCAAATATATTGTAAGCAACACATCCGAACCAAAGATCAACGGACTCTATGATAGCATACGCAGCATAAGCGGAGAGTCGATAAACTATGTGGCGGTGGACATATCGATGCTCCCTCTGTACTACAATGACGGGACATACTTCTCCACGGTCGCTTTCTTGGGGGACTATTCCCTTGACGGATATGGTGCCCCGGCCAAGTTCTTCTATTACAACACATCGACAGGATATGCTACGTACACGGACGCCATGTACGACACCTTCTTCTGGAAGGCACTCGTCGGAATGTCTCCCTCTGAAGCAGGGTATTCATCGGCTATGGGTTACCTAAATGCCCTTGCATTGAGCGATGGAAGCATAAAGACCAGCCCAGGATACGGGCTTGCCAACTATAAGGTCGCATACTGGCACGTTTATTACAACTCAAACAGCAACGCCACATCCTCATCTGACGGATGGGTGGACATGGACGCGTTCGAAGCAATGGAGAAACAGAACGCCGACGGCGGAGTGATAAACTACGTCAACGGGACCGTTATGCTGGAGTATGACCCCTCGATAACGACCGAATTAAACGGAAATGTGACCTACGCCTCATCAGCCGGGCCCGCCGGAGCAAAAGGAATACAGGTCTCCGTCTTTGTAGAGGCAGAGGCCGTTTACGGTTCTTCCGAAATGACCGGGTATGTGAAGAAGTCCACAGTGTTCACGAACGCCGATGGCTCATATGCCATTTCGGTGCCGAGGAACGCAGACTACTATGTGGTGTTCTCTTCCGGAGCAAGCACGATTGCGACCGGATCGGTCATTGAGACACGTTGGAATATGAACTCGTCCAATACCAACCTGAGCATACCTCCGACAGATCTGTCAGGAAGCGTCTATGTAGCTCTCGATCCCTTCCAACCATACACGGAAGGGTCCTATGCAGTGATCGAAGGAATCGCATCCGGAGAAAAATATCCTCCGGCCGATATTATCGGAGGAAACTTCGCATTCAATAATATCGTCCCGGATGTCTACAAGCTTACGATATTCTCGCCATCCGGAACGACGATAAACACCGGGACCGTGACGGTCAACCCAGGCTCCAACTCCGGCTACCGCATATCTGCGACAACCGGAAAGATAACCGTAACCGTCACCACCGACATCGGCGCAAGCGCACCAGACAGATGGATCATCGCGGCGAAGGACACATCCACCGGTGCCGTCTATTACGGCAGCGTGGTCAACGGCAAGGCCGTGATTAATGTTGTGCCCTCCACATATACAGTATATGCTACCGGGGCAAAGGGCTCTGTCGCAGACCCAACACAGGCAGAGATGGTCAATGCAGTCCGCGCCATGGGGACAGCGGAGTTCGTCTCGATCTCAAACCCGTCCTCTACAGTGTCAAACAATGGATCTTCGACCGCAGCTCTGACAGTGTTCGCAACGAAGGCTGTCTCTGTGTCCGGAGCTCCGTCTGGAAGTCTTGTGAGCATAATGTCCTTTGGATTCACCGCATCGTCGGCATCTTCTGCGTCGTTCGCTGTGCCAATAAGCAACGGAAGCAACAACGAGATGTACACAGCTTATGCGGTAAACGGCAACAACGTGTACTATGGCATGACGACCGGCAGCAGTATATCGCTCACCAGCTCGGCAGGATACAGCGTGAAAGGCATTGTGAAGGACAGCAGCGGCAAGCCGTTTTCAGGCACGGTCTCGTTCATAAAACAGGACGGGGCGCACGCCGGAGCAACATTCATATTCACATCCAATGAGGATGGAGAATTCGATGTGACGCTGCCCGCCGGAACATACACAATGTACGTATACAACTCATCCAGCGCATCGATATCAACCATAACGGTCAGCGGGGGCACAGACCTAGGAACCATAAACACGTCAAAATCACGTGACATCACCATTACGCTGAACTACAAGACGAACATGTCATCGGCCACTACAAGAGGGATAGCATTCGTTGATGTCACGATGTCTATCACCATTAACAATGTTGCGTACAGAATAGTGTCCACGACAGATGCTACGGGCAAGGTCGTGTTCACCGTTCCGCAGGGATATGCTGCAACGGCGACAGCTGAGAGCATCAATAAGCCGCTCTTCTACATGGAAGCTCAATCAAGGGATTTCTCTTCAGGAACAGCAGGCACATCGCACTCATGGACCCTTGCGGGCAGCAGAGATGAAGACTCGACGAAATATGTAAAATCGGGCGATGTCACGAGCAACCTGCCTGTGGAGATAAAACTTTATACAAACCTATCGAAAACATATACCGGCACATCTTTGAGAGATGTGATCCCCGGGCAATATACTGCAGTCGTAGATAGCAGCACAGGTTACTATTACAACGGAACCGTCTATATTTATCCAGGACAGACGACCCTGAACATACAGGCCATGGCGACAAATGTTGTGAAAGTCACACTTACCGCATCACAGAGTGACAGGATAACCGTGACGCCTACAGATGATGAGAAAGGAAGTTACTACGTGGATCCCAGCGACTCGCTGGTCTACTATCTCCAGAGAGGCAAAAGCTTCTATTTCGAGGCAGTATCGACCGTTAACGGGACTGACAGGATAGCATATGCATCTGTAAAGAACATATCCGCACCGACGACTTTAAAGTTGGACAGCAAAGCGGAAAAGGTCACAATAGAAGGATATGCGGGAGTCAATGCGGACGGCACGCTTACCGCGACCTATGGCACCGTATCGATACCGTTCACTATAACAGACGGAACATTCAAGATGATTTTGCCGGCAGGAATACAAGGGGAAGCAAAACTTCAGCTCAGCGCCACAATGACGCAGACCATCGGCAGTAAGACATACACATATGCCGGATCCGCAGAGATGCTGGCAAACAAAGTGGTCGATGGTGCGACGATACGTTTCCACGCGACGACATCCGGTACACCGACCAGCACGCTGGATCTATCCGGAAGCGCCTTCAGTTTCGCCAACGGAAGGGGAACGTTCACTCTGAGCGTTAAGAACACAGGCAGTTACCCCGTCACGTATAACGTAACGGCGGGTTCCGCGTGGGTTCTTGACAAAGCATACACGCTTACGGTAAATGCAAACCAGACCGGCAACATTATAATAAGCGGAAGTTACGACCCCGGCCTTGTAGGCGCAGGGAATGAGGATCTGTCCGTGACCGTAAGATCGATTAACGGCACAGCCGTCGGAACATATGTAGTGGACGGAAGCGCATTCCCATCGTCAGGTACACCAACCAATACATATGTGGATGTGACAGGAACGGAAGGAGCATATTCCGATGCAGTGAACGGCTATGAATACCTGTATGCGGTAACGATCACCAATCATGACAGCTATCTCAAGACCTTGACCGTCTCTGTTGATCCAGGATCCGTCCCGGCGAACTGGTCTTTGGTCTATTCTGACAAAGACGGAGGAGAGATAAGAGCAAGTACGTTCACATTCAGTGCCAAGGGATACGATTCCACAGTGGTATACATAAAACTAGTGTGCAAGGACGGTTCAGAGACAAGCGTCCCCGCGATCGATGTGAAAGTTACGATACTGCAGGGGCAGTTCTACACTTCAAGCAACATTGTTAAGGTCGACGGCACTGGTAAGGTCGCAACATTCATCATGACGGCGCAAGCTGCTTTGATGGAATCGCAGGACATGCATGTCGACGGAAATAACATATTCAACAGTTCAAGCCCGATACCGGCACTAACGGCGGTATTGGTGGCACTGTCTTTGATATGTTTCATTGCCATGATATGGCTTGGCGCTAAGAAGGGGGTGTTAGTACGCAGAAGATGATCGCCGCGATAGCGGTATTTGCATTGGTGTTCGCAGCGGGGGCAACCTTCCTCAGCGACTCGTCGGACGTTGACGGAGCAACCTCCTACATCCATGGAGATACGAACGTGGTAAAGGTAAGGGGCATGCTCACATATCAGATAGAGTACTTCGAATCCGAAGCGTTCGACACGCTGGACATCTCATACACCGCTGTGTTGAAAGACAGCAGCGGAAGCGCCCAGACAAATGCGGTGTCGCCACCTTCTGGAACCCTGACGAACGGTGTGGAGCTGTCGCTCAACATCATAGCTCCCAGCACTGCCGGGAAGTATACTCTTCAGGTTACCTTCATTGTAAAAAAAGATGGTGGAGATCAGACAAGCACTGTCAGGACACAGACCATAAGGGTTGTGGAGCCGATTGTATTGAATGCCGTTCTGATGAACAACAGCAATGTCGATTTTACAGACTTCGCGGTCTATTTCAAAGTTGACGGGGTGCTGATCGAAGACAGCAAGACCTTGGTGTCTGTAGCGGCCGGCAAGACGAACAGTGTCCAATTCGAATGGACAGTAGAGTCGCTCTCGAACGGAAAGCACAAATTCCAAGTGGTGGCCGGAGATGAGAACATAGGGAATTCAAAAACCTCATTCATGGGAGGAGAAGGAACATTCTATGTCGGGCATTCAGATTACGGGCTGCTAAATGTGCTGTTGGCAATCCTGTTGATCGTATTGATCCTCGTTGTGATCTATGTCTACCGCAAGCCGGTAAAGAACTACGGCAAACCAAAATCAAGGCGCTGAGCGCCTTTTTAAAACATTTTTAAATTCTCATTTTCGACATCATCACAGCGTTGGTGATGTCGGTGCGCGTTCTTTCCATCACTCCTCTGGCTATGTCCTGTTTTCTTCTTATTGGAAGTATGGGATCGGGAATATCGAACAGCATTATCGTATGGAAGACCGACTCCATTTTTGAGAACATCGACACAGCGTACCGGACATCCTCAGACATAAGAGACGTAAGAACGACCCTTCTCATCTCGCCCAAACTGTCCGCAAGACCGAGGGCCCACGGCCCGGGACCGATCCCAAGCTCGCCGAAGGAAGGTATCTTTTCATTTTTCACAACGGAATCTAAGATCATCGCTTCGGCATATTCGGCAAAGGCATCATCCGCGGGACCGATGCCCGTCATAAGAGGGCAATCATTGATACAGGTCTTGAGTTCTGAGACAAGGCCGAGAAGTATTCTTTTCGTTCCAGTGTTATCCTCCGAGACATGTATCGAGTGTATGACCTTCTTCGTCTCCCTTATTATGTCTCTGGAACATCTTATGGCGTATTCCCTGTGGGATTCCGCATCCTGCAATATCCTAAGTGCTTCCTCAGCGGCATATGTGAGCTCTTCCATGAAAAGGTAATCGGGTTATTGATTATTACAATGATGTGAAGAACATGTTCCTGAGCCCGTACACGAACATCTCTTCCTCCACTCTCTTGTCAAACATATCAGCGGACGGCGTGATGAATTCCACATCTTTATAGCAGACATCCATGAGCGTAAGGGCGTCAGGCCGTGCGAGGCCGAAAGAGATATCTTTTCCGTCAAGCGCATCCTTCACCTCAGATAGGGAAGAATCTCCCCTGCCCGCAGACGCCATCGCCGCGACGATGCGGCGTATCATGTTCCACAGGAAATATCTCGCAGAGAAGTCAAGAATGATCATTCCGTCTTCATCATGCACATCTAGGGAACTCAGCTCAAGCACTGCGGACTTCCCCTCTGGTTTGCAGAATCTTGTGAAATCATGTTCTCCGATGAACAATGCGGCACAGTCTCTCATCACGGAAATGTCCATGCCATGGGAAGGGAGGACATACCTGTATCGTCTCATATATGCAAATCTGGGGTTGAAATCCTTATCAACAAAGGAAATATTCCTGTAGAATACATCCTTCGACACAGCGTTCAAAGCTTTCAGCAGCGTGTCCTGGTTCTCTACGCTGCTGCTGAAGACAGCAACATTGCCGAGGCAGTTCACGCCCCTGTCGGTCCTGCTCGCAAGCCTAAGGTCTATCTCCTCATCCGACATCTTTGTGATCATTCTCAGATCGGAAAGGACATCTCCCTCAACGGTCCTGCAACCGGGCTGTATCTGCGAACCGGAGAAATGCTCGCCCAGATAGGCTATTTTCACTGCTGCCCTGATCATGACAGGAGGTTCTTGATGCGATCTATCCTTTTCTGGATAAGTTCGCGTTTGCCGATGTCATGACGCACGCAGATGGAATCTCCCACAATGAATCCCAAAGCGTCCTCGCATTTCTTTTCGGCTTCCTCTATCGTCTCTCCTATCCCTACCACGCCTATAGATCTGGACGTTCCTGTGAAAAGTTTGCCGTCAATGAGGTCTACGTTCGCATAGAACACCTCGGCGTTGAGCTCATGGATGCCGTCCTCGTTGATTCGGATCTCATGTCCGGAATCAGAAACGGTCCCGTAACCGACAGGGACAACGTATTTGCACACCGTGGCAAGGTTCTTGAATTTCACATCCTCTCTGAGCTTTCCGCCCGTCATGTCCTTTATCAGGGTAAGGAAGTCGTTCTCAAGAAGAGGAAGCACATTCATTGCTTCTGGGTCTCCGAATCTGGCGTTGATCTCTATGATCTTCGGGCCTGTCTTTGTAAGCATGAACTGGCCGTACATCGGGCCGCGGTACGGGCAGTCTTCCGTATTCATTGCCTCTACGATGTTTCTAAGTATCTCCAGCGCTTTGTTCCGGACTTCTTCGGAAATGAAAGGCAGAAGATGGTTGGCATCCGAATAGGAACCCATTCCGCCGGTGTTGGGGCCGACATCGCCTTCATATGCCCTTTTGTGATCCTGCACCATCGGCATAGGCGCGATGTGCTTGCCGTCGACAAAGACCATCTGGGTAAATTCTTCTCCGATGAGCTTCTCCTCTATGATCACTCCGCCCATGCCGACTGTTCCGATGATCTCCCTGACATAAGCCATGATCTCCTCATGGCTGTTGAGGTGCTCTCCCTGAACCTTTACGCCTTTCCCACCGGTAAGTCCGATAGGTTTGACGACTATCTCAAAGGTCAGTCCTTTGATGTATTTTTCCGCTTCTTCCGCATCAAGGAAAACAGCATACTTGATGTTCCCTTCAATGTTGTATTTTGATACCAGCTCTCTCATGAAAGCTTTGGATGTCTCAATCCTGGCAGCATCCTTCGTAGGGGCTGCGCATTTCACGCCGATATTTTCAAGCGCATCGACCAGGCCGATCTCCAGAGGAGCCTCTGGCCCTATGAACGCATAACCGACATCGTGTTCTATCGCAAACTCACAGATATCGTCGATCAGCCTTTCGCTGATGAGTTTGTACTCTTTTGCTCTTCTGATTATGCCCGGGTTCGCATTCTTCATTACAGAATAGATTTCCGCACCGGAACGATAGAGTGCCTCTACCGCCGCATGCTCTCGTCCTCCCCCGCCTACTGTTAAGATTCTCATGAACTTACCCCTTTACAGTCTCAGCACAGACATGATCTCGTCTATGCCCTCCTCTGCTCTAGCACTGCACATGTACATTGTTTTCAATCCCCCGGTAAGCCTTCTGTAATCTTCCACTATCACAGAAGGGTCTACCCCCACGGCGTCTGCAATATCTACCTTGTTCAATATGGCGACATCGGAATGCAGGAAAATATCATGATGTTTCCTTACCATGTCATCACCCTCTGTTGTCGATATCACTACCACTCTGTAATCCGCCCCGAGCGGAAAATCCGCAGGGCACACAAGGTTGCCGACGTTCTCTATGAGGATCGCATCGCATCTGTCCAAGTCTATATCTTTGAGACTCTTCCTCACAAGGTTGGCGTCAAGATGGCATTCGTGGCCGGTGTTGCAGTTGACTGCTTCCAAACCGGACTCTCTCATCCTTCTCTGGTCGTCATCGCCGGTGACATCTCCCGCTATAGCGCATACCTCAAGGCCTTTCTTTCTCATCCTTTCGGCTAATTTTATTATCAGCGTTGTCTTTCCGGACCCGATGGATCCCATGAACTCTATCGTTTTGATGCCGTTTTCCTTCAGCAGACGATAGTTGGAATTCGCTATCTTGTTGTTCTCTTTCAGAACATCATACTCCATCCCCACTTGGACGATGTGCATGAGGGTGGGATGCGTTCTATGATATAAACACTATCCTTATACGTTTGATAGCACTACACAAAAACTGAGCAAATGAGCTATTCGGTTTCTTTATCAAAGCTGTTGGAAAAAATCGGAGCAAAAGAAGGTTCCAAGCTTTCTGTGGTTTCCAAGGGCAATACCTATACGGGCAGGCTTATGCCACATCATGATTTCAGCGATGGGGATGTCGTGGTCCTCAAACTCAGCGGCGGGTACAACGTCGGCGTCAGAGTGTACGAGGATTCTGTAATAAAGGTGCTGGAGCAACCCGTGCTCTCTTCAAAGAAAGGAATCGTTATCGAGAGGAAGGAAGGGCTTCCAAATGTAGTCCTGATCAGCACTGGTGGGACGATAGCCTCCAACGCCGATTACAGGACGGGAGCCGTCCGCCCTGCGCTTTCCGCATCAGAACTTGCGGACATGGTCCCGGAGGCGAAGGAGATTGTGAACATATCCGCCAAGGCGCTGCTGTCGATATTCTCTGAGAACATGAATGTTGAGCATTGGCAGGAACTTGCGGAAGCGGTCGCCGGCGAGATAAACAACGGCGCGGATGCCGTAGTGATACTTCACGGCACCGATACGATGGGATACACTGCGGCCGCGTTGTCGTTCATGCTTGGAAATGTACCAAAACCTGTGGTGTTTGTCGGTGCACAGCGTTCTCCGGACAGGCCGTCGTCGGACGCCCCCACGAACATCACTGCGGCCCTGAGGTTCTGCGTCAAAGGAGGGACCGCAGGAGTCTTCGTCGTCATGCACGACACATTGGGAGACGACTCGTTCGCTGTGCACACAGGAACCCGGGTAAGAAAGATGCATACATCGAGGCGTGACGCGTTCGAGAGCATCAACACCGTGCCGGTCGCGGTCTTGAACGAGAAAGGCGAGATAAGATTCGCAAAGGAAGCAAGACCTATCGCCTCAGAGAAAGCGGCTGCAAGAACAAAGATGGAAAGGTCTGTGATACTTCTCCAATACTATCCGGGCATGGACCCGTCGCTCTTTGAAGGGATGATGATGAAGAGTAAAGGGATAGTGATATCAGGGACAGGTCTCGGCCATGTGAGCGAGAGAATGATACCTCTGATAAAAAAGGCGTGCGACAACGGATCGGTGGTAGTGGTAACCTCCCAATGCCTGAGCGGACGGACCAACCTGAACGTTTATGATACAGGACGGGACATGCTGTCGGCAGGCGCGATAACGGTCTTGGACATGCTTCCCGAGACAGCTTATGTGAAACTCATGTGGGCATTGGCCAACTCCAAGAATACGGAGGAAGCGAAAAGGCTGATGGCCACTCCCATTTCGGAAGAGATGAGCGACAGGAGGACGGTAGATGTCTGAGAGAGAACTGACCTGCGGCATCGAGATCCACCAGCAGCTTGACACAAAGAAACTGTTCTGCGACTGCGGGAGCAACCTCAAAGACGAAGGATCCGGAGCATACTACCGCAGGCTGAGGCCGACCGCCGGAGAGGCGGGAGAAGTGGATCGCGCGGCAGTGGCACAGTTCAAGAAAGGCGTAGGGTTCAGGTACCAGTG
>WQTN01000120.1 GCA_009786295.1 Methanomassiliicoccaceae archaeon | reverse complement strand
ATCCATCTTGTTCAGAAAGTTAAAGATCTCTGAACGGCACAAGGTCGCAACAGGTGCATTCTATGCACATGGTACGGCATTCTCTTGTATCCAGGCCATGTGCCAGAAGTTTCTCCTTCTGCATTCTGGCAAGTTTGATCGCCCTGTCTGCGCTTACCGGCGGCTGTCGGCCGACCGCCGATACAAGCTGATCTTGATTCACGGCATTGGTACGAAGTGCCCTATACGTAGGTATCACTCCGTTCAAGCATAGGAACTCCGTTGTCTCTTTGATCTCCTCATCGGTCTCCCCCATTCCGAATATCATGTTTGATGTCACTTTGCCGGATCCGAAGACATCTACCGAATAGAGGAGCATCTCGATTATGTTATCATAATCCAATTCGGGGCAGACCTTCTCGAATATTGCTCTGTTTGGAGACTGTATGTTCAGTTTGATCTCGGTCGCCCCTGCTTCCTTCAGCGCTCTGATGTGTCCTTTACCGGAAACGTACGGCTCGACGCCGATAGGAAGTTCCGGGAACGCCTTTCTGAGCTTCGAAACGCACGATACGAACCTCTCGACCGTCTCATCAACGCTGCCGAAGACACCGCTTGTGAGAGAGACCGATACGACCTTCTGCCCATCGCTGATGGCCTCTTTTGTCATCCTTACCATATCCTCGTCGGAAAGCCCCTTGTCCAGATCCTTGCTTAGCAGCGGAGATACGCAGAATGCGCAATTGAATATGCATCTATGATCGAGATTGAAGAACGCCTGTTCTGGGCAATGGAATACTATTGGTTCGATCTTCACTTCCTCCAGGAAAGGAACTCCGTTCCTTTTCATAGAAAGCCTGCTGTTCTCTTCAACGAGCTCGAACTCTCCCGATCCATAAGATATGCTCTTTTTCACTCTGTGCCCGCCGAAAGAGAAGACAGCGGAGGCGGAGCCTGCGCCCGGCCCTGCGGTGGACCTTGAAATCCTGTACGGAAAGACAAACCCACTCGGAAGCCTTACGCCGCCGCCGAGTGTGAGTTCAGCCTTTTTCCTTACGTTCAGATCTTCTTCCATTTCATACCGTCCGCGGTATCCTCCAGAGTGATCCCTGCATCAGCCAGTCTGTTCCTTATCATGTCTGCGAGATCATACTGCTTCCTTGCCCTGAGCTCTTTGCGGAGTTCGATAAGGACCGCCATCACGGCATCCGTCGTTCCGTCATCCTTCATATCGTCCTCCTGAAGTATCCCGAGTATCCTGCTGAACTCATCTATCGTCTTAAGTATCCTTCCGGCAGCCTTTTTCGATAAGGATCCGTCTGCCATCATTTTGTTTGTGGAATGTGCCAGCTGGAACATCTGTTCTATTGCGGCACTTGTGTTGAGATCATCGTTCATTGCCTCGAAGAATCTGTGCCTGATGCCCTCGATGAGATCGCAGCGGTCGTCATCCGTTTCCGGGCCGGCCTTCGAATAGACCGACAGCTCAGCGTAGTTGTTCTTAAGCCTTTTAAGGGCCGATCTCGCCTCGGTCAGCATATCCTCTCCATAGGTCAGGGGGCTGCTGTAGTGCGTGTTCAGGAAATAGAATCTTATCGTGTTGCCGTCGAACTTCTCTATCACATCGCGCACCCTGAAGAAGTTGTTCAGCGATTTCGACATCTTCTCATCCTTGACCTGAAGCATGCCGTTGTGCATCCAATAGTTGGCGAGGATGTCGTGAGTGACCGCTTCGGTCTGCAGAATCTCATTCTCATGATGAGGGAAAATGAGATCGCTGCCTCCTCCGTGAATGTCGATCTTGTCTCCGAGATGGCGTCGGATCATTGCGGAACATTCGATGTGCCAGCCCGGCCTTCCTTTCCCCCAGGGGGAGTCCCATGAACATTCTCCGTGCTTCGCGCCTTTCCATACAGCGAAGTCCATCGGGTCCTTCTTCTGTTCGTCGAGCACCACTCTGCCCGATGATTCCATGCTTTCGAGTTTTTGATTAGAGAGCTTCCCATAATCCTTTACTTTCTTCACTTCGAAGTAGACGCTGCCGTCCTTCGTCGAATATGCGAATCCGTTAGCGATTATCTCTTCGATCATTTTGATTATTACATCCATGCTCTCGCTTGCTTTCGGGTATATGTCGGCCCTTTTCACGCCCAGCCTGTCTGCGTCCTCGAAATATCTGCCGATATACCTTGCGGAAAGTTCTAGCGGGTCTATCCCTTCCTTATTGGCCCTGTTGATTATCTTATCATCAACATCAGTGAAATTCGTCACATGGGTAACGTCATAGCCGATGTGCCTGAGATATCTTACAAGCGTATCGAACACGACCATGCTTCTGGCATGGCCCATGTGTATATCGTCGTACACTGTGACGCCGCACACGTACAATTTGACCTTCCCGTGCTCAATGGGGATGAATTCCTCTTTCTGTTTGGTAAGGTTGTTGTATAACGTCAGAGACATCTTATCACGGCTACCTCATCATTTCTTGCTGATGTCCTTTATCATCGCATTGAGCCTGTCTATCTCCGCCTGGAGTCTGGCTATCTCTTCCCCGATGCGGTCTGGGATATCATTGTGTCTGAGGATCTCCCTCTTGTCTATCTTGATGCCGTCCCTTTCTATTATCTGTCCCGGAACTCCCACCACCGTGCTGTTGTTGGGTACGTCTTTCAGAACGACCGAGCCTGCGCCGATCCTTACATCATTGCCTATGGTGATGTTTCCGAGGACGGTCGCATTTGCGCCGATGACGACGCGGTCCCCCACGGTGGGATGCCTTTTGCCTTTTTCAAAAGAGACCCCGCCCAATGTGACACCCTGATAGATCGTGACGTCGTTGCCTATGACGGCCGTCTCTCCTATGACCACTCCGGTGGCATGGTCTATGAAGAATCCTTCTCCGACGGTAGCTCCCGGGTGTATGTCGCAGCCTGTAAGTTTATGAGCTTCGTAATTGATCTTTCTGGCTTCCTTGAACTTCCCTTCCGCCCAGAGTCTGTGGCTTTCTCTGTACATCGACACCGCATGGAGCCCGGTGTGATACTTTATGGCATCTTCCTCATCTATTATTGCAGGATCCCGTTCCATAACGGCGGCGAGGTCGCCAGATTCGATCTTCATGATACGGATAGAATGACATTCTGTTTAATAATCTATTCAGGCATCAGACAATGTCAACATCGTTGGCGGCATCCGATCCGAACTTCACGGCGGGGCATGGGCCGAAGCAGCTCTTGCAGAATATGCATTCGTCCTCGTATATCTCCGCCTTGCCGTCCTTCATGTAAAGCGCGCCTGGAGTGCACCTCGCGACGCAGAGCCCGCATCCGATACATTGTTCGGCGCGTACTATCAGCTGAAATGCCCTGTCAATATTGAGCCTGGCATCCCTTTCGGTGCCAGACTTGGAAATGATGGACCCCGCACCATAGAACGTTACGTGATCCGCCATCAGGGTGTCGCTCTCTTCGTCCGGTTCCAAATACCATGCCATCGCATGCGAGAAGGGCTTCAGCCTCTTCAGATCTATTGGTCTCGAAAGGGCGGCCTCGATGCTGTATCCCATCGCGCACGGCGAATAACCTTCCTGGACCCTTATCGTTATTGGCCCTTTGTCCGACACCGGTCTCCTCTTTGTCAGTTCCGGAACATCTTTTCCTGTCACTTTCTTCACCTCTTCACGTATCGATGGGGGTGCATTCTTCCACCTCCACAGACCGAAGTCCTTCCACTCCTGCGGGAGTGCGTTGGCTTCCGCATATTCGTCAAGGAATCTTCTCCATTGAGGATATCTGTCGCTGTCTTTTGATATTATCTCCAATTCCGAAAGATCCGATGCCGGGCAAAGGAAGCATCCTATCCGGTCAAGGCCTCTTGTGTACCAGATGTTAAATGGCTCCTTCTTTGAGAAAATGTACAGCCAAACGTGCATCGCGCTCCAGTTCTGTATCGGCGATGCGCCCAGCTGACCGGGGGTCCATGGGTTCCTCCACACCCTCGGCTTGGCGTTTCTTGCTTCGGATTCATATTTGCGCTGTCCGATAAAAGAGAGCACCCCGTCCGGGAAGTTCTTGTTTATCGCTGACACTGTCGGTCCGAGCTTGTTCGTTTTGCAGCACCATCTGAAATCCTTTGCGGGCGGACCGAAGAAAGCGAGATTCCCGAAGAAAGCATCCGTCGGAGCTTTCTCCTCTATCAGCGAGAGGCCGTGGCGCTTCACTGTGTCATGAACATGTTCCACCGTCTCGGAGAGTTCCAGGCCGGTATCAATGAAGAGAACGGGAAGCTTAAGCCCGGCATCGAGTGCGAGCAGGAGACACGCGAGGCTATCCTTTCCCCCGGAGAACGACACTACTGCGGGAAGCTGATTCCTCTCGATCGTGCTTTTGATGAACCCGACCGCTTCGTTGACCCTTTTGTCTATCACAGCGGTATTCGCTTCGACAGCGTCTTCCCATGTATGCGTTATTTGAAGGTCCAGGAATTCTTCTGTCTTGTACCATCTTGTCTTGACCGCCACTCCTTTGTCGTTTTCGATCATCTCTTCCGCTGACATCCTGGCGGACCCCGTGGCGACTATGTTCATATCGGGGTCGACTATCATGACCTCATCGCCGATCCTGATGTCCGGGTGGGCATCTTTGACGCCGGGTGCCATCAGGTTCTTGCTTTCTTTTATGAATTTTACCGCGCTCGCGTCGCATACAACATACCCTTTGGTCATTCCTTTGAGGATGCGCACGGCCCCCTGCATTCTCGGAATGAACTTCCATCCTGTCCCAATATCATGCCTTATCGCACCGACGACGGCGCCGTCGACGATGACCTCGTCCATCCTGTCTGTTGCCGGCGATTTGCTCATCAGTACTATGTGCCCTTCCGGCAGCAATGCAGTGCCAGCATCTTCACCGAAGTCTTTGTTGACAAGCTTCCTTACCATGAGGATGTCATGGTCGAACGCCGGACGCGCATCTGCGGGAGGTGTGAGCTCTATCTCTTTCGTTCCAGCGCCGCAGACCGGGCATTGCTTGCTCTCCATGATCGGCAGGTTGCAGGAACAGCACCACCGGAGGTGGTTCTTACCAAGTATTACGGCGCCCATGTCATAGCCTATGTTCGGCGCAGATAAAAATCAAACGGCATCACGGCTCCGGGTCGTCGTCCATCCCTTCGCCGAGGAGGATCGCGCTTTCTTCCATTGGCAGCTCTTCTACAGACCTCAGCTTGCGTTCGATCGCCCTTGAGCGAACTCCCACAGTATCGATCTCCTTTGCCGCGGAATCGATCTTCTTTTTGATGCTTTCCATCAATGTGCCATACCTGCCGAACTCCGTCTTGACCGCGCCAAGCAGTTCCCACACCTCATTGGAGCGGCGCTCGATCGCAAGGGTCCTGAAACCCATTTGCAGGCTTGAGAGGAATGCAGCAAGGTTCGTCGGTCCGACCACTGTTACCTTGTAGGTCTTGCGGAGGGTCTCGAACAGGTCTGCTCTCCTTACTATCTCTGCATACAATCCCTCAGACGGGACGAACATGATGGCGAAATCGGTGGTCCTCGGCGGGTTGATGTATTTGTCATGGATATCCTTCGCTGATCTCTTGACAGACGATTCGAAACTGCTCTCTATGCTCTTCAGTTCGCTCTCGGCGAGGCCGGAATCATATGCGTTGATCAGCCTCTGATAATCCTCTGTCGGGAACTTCGAATCTATTGGGAGCAGCAGCATCTCGCTCATGCTGTTCTTGTCGGGAAGCTTTATCACATAGTCCACGCGCTCCAGACTGCCTTCCTTTACGGACCTCTGCGGCTCATACTGGCCCGGAGAGAGGATCTGTTCGAGAATGGAACCAAGCTGGATCTCGCCTAGATTGCCCTTCGTCTTGACGTTGGCGAGGACCTTTTTAAGATCGTACACTCCGTCAGCGAGCTGCTTCATTTCCCCCAGGCCCCTGTGGACCTGCTCAAGCCTTTCGCTTATCAGCTTGAAAGACTCGTCGAACCTTTTCTCGACCGTGGTTTTCAGATTCTCATCGACGGTCTTCCGCATATCCTCAAGTTTCTTTTCGTTCTCCTCGCGGATGTTTTTCAGCTGCCCGTCGATGGTCTGCTTCATCTTCTCCTGCTGAATGCTGAGCTCTTCCCGGTTCTCACGCGCTACTTTGTTGCTTTCCTCACGGTTGCGGGCGAACTCTTCGCGGATCATCGGGTCGAACCGCCCGAATGATGTTTCAAGAGAGTCCAACCGGCGTTCTAGTCCGGGAGACGTGCCGCTCCGGTCTTTCTTTCTAAGGACAAGGACCAGATTGGCTGCCGTCAGTATACATAGTACCGCGAACATCGCAATTATCAGAATATCCATTTCCATCTCCTCCGACTGTGTTCCCATACTATCTGGGACATCCTCATCCTTATGAAAAACCCTCTCTGTGCGTTCCCATCTCCGAGGACTGTCCTGGCAGCTTCAGAGGCTGCCTTCTTTAGCCTTCGCCTGAGCTCTCTTCATACGCGCTTTGGCATCGAATCCCGTCGCCTTCTCAACGAAAACATTGAGTTTTCTTTTGCTGTTAAGGATATCATCATCGGTCATCTTGCCGTCTTTGCTGGCTGTTACCACTTCCAGCTTGTCCTTGCCCATGACCTTCACCGTGATGCTTTCAAGCACCCCGTATGACGATACGAGCGCGTCTCCTTTCTGGGACACGTTCCCGAAGACCTCCTTCATCATCTCTTTGAGAAGATCCCCTTCGATATTTTTGAACCAGCCTTTCTTAATGTCGTACTCCACCATCTTTCGCACTTCCTAACGCAAGGTCGTCGTTGAACTCTCTGTCAAGGTCCGCCGCCGTACCGAGTATCCTTTCCGATTCCAAATAGGTTTGCCATTCTTTTATACAATCGCATCTGACATTCAGATCCTTCACATCCTGCGAGAAGGAGAACCTCTCGATCCCGTCGAGCATCTCCCTGTCGCACTTCCCGCAGTTGTGCACCCCTCTCGGCGTCCCCCCTCCGGAGGGGGACGACATCAGTCTCGCATTCACATTGCCAGAGAGTCTTTTCAGCACCTCGGCGAGAGACCATATCCACGGCGGCCTCAGTTCTCCGGCCCTCCATAGTCTCTCCGCGTACGTCCCGCGCTGAACATTGAGCGGATTTACGGATATCTCATCGGAAAATTCATCTGCAAACATAGCCGACCTTACCGTATCTTCTATCGCCGCCGATTCCGTGAGGAAGGGAGGTTTCAGCATGAGATATGTCCTGACCGTCAGGCCGGCGCTCTTGATAAGCAGCCCGGCCTTCCTGCTGTCCTCGGGAGTGAACCCTTTTTTGATCGATATGCTCAGAACATCAGGGTCAGAGCTCTCAAGACCGAGCGCGACCGTCACTGTCTTAGGGAGGGCGGAAAGCACCTCTTTGTTCACGAACTCCGGGCGGCTTTCAAAGAGTATCCTTTCGCAGCCGGAGAATTCGCTCAGTATCCTTTGTCTTATTGGGACAGGTATCTCGTTCTCATCGAGGAAACTCCCGGACGTGTATATCTTGACAAATGGTTCCCCTTTGTACTTAGAGAGCACCTCGTCGATCTGTTTGTTGAGATCATTCTCTGTCACCGTGCTGACGGACGCCTGCCTGTATCCGCACATGGTGCACCCTCCATTTTTGGCCCAGCAGCATCCGCTTGTGCGCATTATCACTACCATTGCATCGGATACTCTGCCGGAGATCATGTCCTTCTCCTTCCAGCACGCCTCAAGTTGGAACGGTGGCCTCTTCTCTTTCATCTTCAAGCCTGCCAGAGCATATGTTCCTGCCTATTAATCATTATCAATCAGCCCTGCCGCACCTCTGTCAGCCTGATGATGCAGCTGCCGCACCGCCTGCCGCTGCCGCGCACATGGCCGTCTGCATCGCTATGATTATGTTGATGATGGCCGTGGATGCCGCAGCGGTCACGATATCGCCTTCCACATCCTCGTTGTATCCTGATGCGGTGACCGCTGACGCATACAGCAGTATCTCCTGTTTTGAAACGGAAAAGGCACCGAACCCTTTATGCGATCTGAGGAGCGCCATCGCTTCTCTGATATCCTGTACAATGACGTTCACGTCCGCCGGAAGTAATGCGAGTACACCGAGTGAGGGGAGCGTATATGCTTTGTCCAACGGCATCTTCTGCGCCCTGAACGCATTGCGGAGAGCGAGGACACGTTCTGCCGCTGCCGGGTCCGATCTTCCTCCGGCAACCATGATCTGTGCAAGCATCTGAACGCTGTTCTTTGCAAGGAATCCAGGCCCAAGCAGTTCATATAACCGCCCGATGCCATCGACACCTTGTCTGATGTCCACTTCCGACAGAGCTAAAGTTGCCGCAAAGATGCTGTCGTCTGCTCCTGTGTACAGCCACTGCTGTGCTTTCATGCCTTCATAGAAAGACCTCATGCGAGCAACTGTCGCCCGATAGTTCTCCGGATCCGTATTTGATGCGACCATATATGCGGCTACCGCGAGGAAATCAGACCTCCAGAAACCGGCATCCTTCATCATGCCGTACACGGCCACGGTATGGTCAAAGAGCGCTTTTGGATTCCCCTCAAGCGACAGCATCGCCGCAATGCATATGGACATGTTCCCTCTGAAAGCGGAAAGTACGCTGCTTCCGTCTTTCACAATGGCATAACTGTTCATTACTGCAGCATGGTCTATAGGCTTCCCGTTAAGCGCGTAAAGAAGTGCGACCAGCCGCTTTGTCATGACAATGTTCAATCCTAGGCCTCTTTTAGCTTTTATAGTGTTCTCCGCAAATAACTCAAGTTTCCATCGCGTTCCGTGTTTCATTTGAAATCCGCCTTTCTTCGATAATAGACAGCAGATGCTGTTTGGACACTATAAAGTTCTTCGGCGAAGAACCAATCAGACCCTGTCACAGCCTTGTCAGCCTAGGGATGTTGCTATATAAATGGCCACAGTCCAATCAGCTCGAAGAGATTACTTCTATTGCCAGAATGCCAATGGAAGGATCCATTGTAGCTATCGCAACCGCATTTATCGCTATGATCGTGCTGAATATTCCTGTGGACGCTACAGCTATCACTTGATCTTCTTTCGTGTCCTCTGTGTATCCAGACGCAATGACCGCCGCTGCATAGAGCAGCATTTCCTGCTTTCTAGCAAATAATGCACCTAAGCCTTTTTTCGTCCTGAGAAGTGCCTGTGTTTCTATGATGTCCTGCAGGATCGCTTCCGCGTCTGATGGGAGCAATGCGAGAACACCCAGCATAATGGGGTCCAGTGGCATCTTTCGATCCTTGGTCATGCCTTTGAGTTTTAGGATACGGTCCGCCGCCTGAACATCCGATACACCGCTGGCAAGGGCGATTTGTGCAAGTGCGAGCGCCGTCTCCGTCGATAATTCAGGCCTTAGGATGTCATACATGCGCTTTATTCTTTCAACGTCGTTCCGAGGATCTGCATTGGAAAGAGCAAGCATTGCTGTACATATGTATTCAGCAGCTCCCGCATAGGACTGACGTTGCGCCTTCATGCCGTCATGGAACGACCTCATGCGGGAAACTATCTGCGGATAGTCCTCAGGGTCTGCGTTCACTGCTACCATTAATGCAGCCACTGCAAGGAAATCAGACTTCAAGAACCGTTTGTTCATCATATCGTATACGGCCACAGTGCGGTCGAAGAGCGTTTTCGGATTTCCTTTGAGCGACAGCATTGCCGCTATGCACAAAGATGTCCTTCCTCTGAAAACAGAAAGGACGCCCTCGCTGCTCTTTATGGCTGCATAACTGCTCATTACGGCATCACAGTCCAACGGTTTCCCTTCAAGTGCATAAATAAGCGCAACCAGTCGCTTGATTTTCGCGTTCTTTGCTCTGAGACCTTTTTTGGCCTTTCTTGCGTTTTCCGCAAATAACTCAAGTTTCCATCGCGTTCCGTGTTTCATTTGAAATCTGCCTTTCCCTCAACAATAGATAGCAGATGCTGTTCGGACATTATAAGAAAGATTATTAAGAGACCGTTCAATCTGACCCCATAGGAAGGCCAATTGAATGGTCAAAGAGATAATCATCATCGGTTCAGGCGCGGCAGGGATGACTGCGGCATCATCCGCTAGAAGAACGGATCCCGGCGCAAAGATAACTGTTTTCACAGAAGATACGGATGTAGCTTACTCTCTGTGTGTCATACCCTGGGCAATAGAAGGAAAGGTTGCCTGGGAGAATATTGTCATGCACACGCCCGATTACTATCGGGAAAAAAAGAACATAGATATTATGACGAGAACAAATGTCGACTCCGTGGACGATTCCTCAAAAACGGTCTCTGCCGCCGGAAAGACATACAAATACGACTCGTTGGTCATTGCTACCGGAGGAAAGGTCTTCATACCTCCGATAAAAGGCACGGACCTCAGGGGCGTGTTCATTATCAGGGCCCTTCAGGACGGAAAGAACATACAGTCTTACCTGAAGGATGTTAGAAAGGTCGCCGTCTGCGGCGCCGGAGTGATAGGGCTGGAGATGGCATTGGCCTTCTCCAATTTGGGAAAAGAAGTGACGGTCATCGAGATGTTCGATCAGGTCATGCCGCGCATAGGGGAAAAGGACATGGCAGACCATATCCAAAAATACCTTGAGAGCAAAGGGATCAAGTTCGTTCTCAGTGCCCCGGTGCAATCAGTCAACGGAACCGGAAAGGTCAGCAGCGTGACGGCAGGAGATAAAGAATATCCGTGTGAAATGGTCCTCTTTGCGACCGGTATCCGTGCCAACACAGATATACCGAAAATGCTCGGATTCGATATCGGACAGCTCGGCGGCGTCGCCGTGTCCCCATCGCTGCAGCCGTACAGGAAGGGCGGTCTCGTCCCGAACGTCTATGTTGCGGGAGATGTGATACAATGCATGTCGGCGGTCGCAACCGGCCCGACAATGAGCCAGCTTGGTTCTTCGGCTGTCAAACAGGGTAACGTTGCCGGCATCAATGCCGCCGGCGGGAAAGCGCTCTACGGATCGATTGCCAGCCCATGGGTGAGCGTTATGGGCGAGAAGGAGATAGCCGGTACCGGGTTATCGCTCGGCCTGGCCTCATGGTACGGCATAGAAGCTGTCTGGGGGAAAGCCTCAGGGCTTACCCGTGCGAGATACTACCCGGGAGCGACCGAGATGACCGTGAAGATCCTTGCGGACGCAGCATCCCATAAGCTGATAGGCGCACAGATAATCGCCGGAGAAGGGGCCACCGGAAGAATAAACTGGCTCACTTCCGCTATAATCTCAGGGATCACAGCCGAAGACTTCTTGGCCCGCTCTGAGAACGCATACTGCCCTCCGACATCGATGGTCAAAGACACCGTGATCTCGGCAGTGGAAGACCTCTGTAATAAATTCAAAGCCGCGTGATAACATGCAGTATGAAGAGTACAAAAAAATCTATGATTCGCTTAACAAACCGGAAGACCTCTGCAGACTTCTTGAGATGGGCTATGACAGCAGGCTTTTGGAGACGCTCTATACTCAAAAGATAAGCAGGGACGTGAAGAAACGTTTCCATTTCCTCAGAGACAAATCCCCCCTTCTGCTCAAAGAGTGGAAGAAAGGAAAGACGCTCATGGAGATCGCTGACAAGTACAAGTTCCCCCCGATCCTCACTGCAATGATAATCTTCCAGGAGGACGGGGCAAGCAAGAAGCAATTCTGGGAGTTCATAAGATCGCCTGATACGCTTGAGAGCCAGCAGACCGCAGATGAGGTCAGGGATGTTATCAAGAACGACCTTGTGTACTCTCCGCAGGCCGACGAAAGGCATAAAGAAAGAGGGTTGTGGGGAGAAGGGCTGCTCCAGGGTTGGCTGAACGAACAGAACATCGTATACAAAACGGAGAACGACCTCCGCGGCCACGAGCGGCAGAAGACCCCGGACTGTCTTCTCAGCGAGCCGATGCTCTATTGCGGTAAGAAGATATGCTGGATCGAGAGCAAAGCATCATTCGGCGACAATGTGGAGTTCCGCTATAATTCGCGAAAACAGCTCTGCCCGTACACTGAGCTCTTCGGACCTGGTCTGGTCATATACTGGACCGGCTGCCTCGAAGATCTGGAGTGGCCGGAAGACGTCTATGTTTCGGACATATCCGTTCTGGAAAAGAAGCTTGAGAAGATCACCGAGTGATACTTTTCTTATATTCCGCCCTCAGCTCGCCCATGGTCGCGGTCCTTTCCGCGAATGCATTGTGCTTGTGTATGGACTCTTCGGACTCGCTCTTTACTGTTATCTCTGCATCGTCAGGAAGCTCTTTGTACCTCTCAACGACCGATTCCAGGACATTCCTCACAACATCCTCCACGAATCTGGGATTATTGTGGGCGTTGATGACGACCTGCCCTTCATCATCTCTTTTCAGGAGTTCGTATGTCGGCGATGAGAACGCGCTCTGCACGATATCTATGATCTCGTCCGCCTCGATGTCGATATCGTCATCTACTCTGAACATGGCCGTGCAGACGTTCCTCTGATTGTGTGACATCACGGCGATCCCGCCGGCGCAGTCCATCATCTCGGACACTGTCTGCTGAGCGCACGGACATGCGGTCATCCCTATCACTTCCACGCCGATGGTCTTCCTTATCTTGTCTCCTCTGACAGCGGACCCGCTTGCCAGAAGTTTATACATCTCAAGCGTCCCCCTTCCTGCCGGGGTCTTGCTCTCTCTGAAATACTCAGCCCTGATGTCCACATTCGCCATTTGGGCGTATTCGTGATGGATCAGCAGTTTCTTGCACATCCCACTCGCCATGTTCTCCAGGCCTGAGACGGGGACCCTTATGCTCTCTTCCACTACATCGCTGAGGACCTCCACGTTCCTGGACAGATGGGAACCTTTCTGCTCGGCAGGAAGGTCCACAAAAATATCTATCGAACAGTTCAGCGCTCCGTTCAGGGCATTGTTCGTGCCTTTCCTTTTTACTACGACCGGCTTCCTGACGCCGGTCACGCCTACTTTGGTGAGTTTGGACCAGGTGTCACCCTTCCGATACTGCACATCACATTTCAAGGCCATGCAGCGTAATACCGTTATTACTTAAAAAGTATAGAGTAACAACATTTTCAGTAGGA
>WQTN01000119.1 GCA_009786295.1 Methanomassiliicoccaceae archaeon | reverse complement strand
AAGCCTTGTGGGCCTCTCGATCCTGAGGAAGTTCTCTTCTCTCCTCCACTCGATCTTCCTCTGGTGGTTGAGCTCTTTCAAATAGGTCTTGCTTGGGTTCTTCCATGCGTCCCCTATGTAACTGTACATGCTCTTCCCGTTCACCGGGCGCTTTTCCTGACCTTCGTCATTCATAATATCACCTTCCGGATTCACCCCGAGGGGCACATTTCCGCCGGAACATCAGATTCCGTACTACCGTTCATACAAATGACCTATTTAAAGGTACTTTGAAAACATCTATTTTAGCGCTACAGGGACGGCCGAAACATGGATGCGATATTTGGTCCATTCTATTGCGGTCTATTTATACGTATAACTCTTTATTTTCTGTAGAGGGGGGCTTACTTAATAGGAGGAAGAGTTATGAAACTCAAAAACAAAATGCAAAACGACAGATCCGGCATCGCCACGATTCTGATAGTTGTGATCATCGTTGTTGTTGTGGTCGCTGCTGCGGGAGCGACATATTTCCTTGTTCTGAACAAAGATGACAACAATAATGACGACAACGAAGAACAGACCTGGGCACCTGGGACGGTCATGGAATATGATCGTTTAAAAGGAACAACAAAAATCGGAACATATGAGATAAGGATCATAGGGCAGAACTCTGACGAATACTTTGTCTCGGGAACCACTAAGACAATAGGATCAACGATAAGTACACTCGAATATGGTCTGGATTCAAAAGGGACACCGGCTGGCGCGGTAAAGTCAGGCACTATCACCCTTGACACTATGCACGGCGAAAAGACATTGGACATATGGACGTACGAGGGAAGCAAGTTCTACATTGACCCATCAAGCGGCATACAGTATGGAGGAGAGATAATGGAAGATGGATCTGTTGTTACACTAAAACTGACAATATACAGTCCTGTATGGCAGACCTCATATAAGGAATCCAATGCGATCGGCAAGGCCTATGAATACTCTGGAACAAGCAGCATAGGACTAGTTTATTCTTCAAAAATTGAGTGTGTTGCAGACTGTTTGAGTGGTCAGTATGGAGTAAAGTTCGCAGGCATACTCTTACTTAGCAACAATCCTCAGGGTCTGCCACTTATTGCTACGAACACAGGAGATCCGCTCCGGGCGATAGATACGATACATGGCAGCAAGCAGGTTCAGAAATGGACATTCACTATGGGTGGCGATACTGATTATGTAGTCTATTACGATCCTGTGTCGCACATTGTATACGGATTCGCTATCCCAGACCCCACTGATTCAACCACACTGCTCTATCTTGACCTCAAAAAAGTACCAGCATGAGTTTTTAATAAACATTTTCCAAAACATTTTTTTCTATTTCTTACCCAATGCTTATATGACATCTGGATTTTGCACATGCAGGTCTGACCATGGCCTCTGGGTCATATGTCAGGTTTGTAATTCCCAGCCGCGATATATACGCGGGCCATCTACTTCCATTGCAGTTTTATTTATAGGCACAACCCTTTCTTCCCTGCATAGGGGGGCTTGTCAACAAGGAGGAATAGCTATGGAATTCAAAAGTAAAATGCGGGATGACAGGTCCGGGATCAGCACGCTTCTGATCGCTGTCGTCATCGTTGTCATTGTGGTCGTCGCGGCGGGTGCGGCATATGTTGTGCTGTCGGATGATAAAGACAATGAACAAAAAGAAACGCTTGCACCGGGGACAGTACTGATATTCGATATCACAGTTAATGGAGAAGAGGCGGGAACATTAGAGCAGACACTCATCGGACAGAGTTCAGATGTGAGTTTTTTTATGTTAAAAACAACAAGTAAGGACGCGCCTGCAGTCACACAATACAATACATCTTCAAAGAACGATTTACCAGAAGACCTTGAGTTAATAAGGACCACCAGTCTTGATACAAAAGACGGTGTGAAAACCGTGCAGGTGTTTAAGTTTACTATAACTTCAGCAGCAGGCACCCTTGAGGTACTGTCATATATTGACCCAGAAAATAATACATTATACAAAGAAGAAATAACGGGGTTAGTTCAGGGCAAAGAGTACAAAGAAGTAAGGATACTAAAGGAATATGAGCCCGTATGGCAAACATCATACAAAGAATCAAAGTCGATCGGCAAGACCAGCGAATATGTTTGTCATTTTGGAACAGCTGTGTACCCTAGCAAAATAAAATGCATCGCAGATTGTCTGAATGACCAATATGGAGTCGCATATGACTTTTCTTCGCTTGGCGGCACTGAGGTATACTTCCTCAGCGATAATATTCAGGGACTGCCGACTGATGCCATAAACACCGGCAAGACAGAACTCCTGAGAAATACGATAGACGGTGACGTGACCGTTGAGGTGTGGACCCTCTCTCTGGGAATAGATGTGTTCACTTTCTACTACGAGCCAGACTCGCACACTGTCTATAAATTTATGCTGACTGAAATGGGCTATGATTTTGTTTTCGACCTTACGAAAAAACCAAAGTGAATGCCGAACAAACGCCTTTACAAACAATTTCCATTTTTTAAAAAACAAATTCTCAAACAAAAGAGACAGCTTAGCTCAGAGGGTTTTCTCTTCTTTCTCCTCCGCTGGATCCAAACAGCCAAATGAATCATTGCATGCGAAAGATGCTTCTGTACCGCATGTTACACTGGCCTATATATAATAACGCAGAGATTATAGAGAGTAAGAAGGTTGTTAAGAATGAGTGATGATCCGCACCAGGCGCCTACCGACCATGGAAACACTTGCGACGAGTACGCCCCCCAGCCTGCACCGGCACAGCGAAGCATTATTGAGATCATCCTTTTGGCTGCATCTATAATCATTGTGGCAGTTGCAATCTTTGAAGTAATGACGCTGATCATCAACTTCCCTGACATTTTCTCTTTCATGTCCAGCATGCCCGCTCTATTCTATATGATGCTGCCTGGCGCACCCACCATATTTTCTTTGGAGGGCTTTGCTTCGCAGCTGTGGTGGCTGCTCGTAGCGATCATAATTCTGACCTGCGTTGCAACGGCTGCACGGAAATTCATCTGTGCAGTAAGGTCTGCAAAGGGTGCCGGTAGGTTCCATGCGGTCGAGAACACTGCTGCATTTTGGGTATGTGTGTTTCTGACCGCCTCAGCATTGATTGCCGAGATTCTCACATTCATAGTGATACAGACAGGAGGCGACATCCCCTCTCCATTCTACGGTGGCAAAAGGAATGAGATGTTCCTTTTTGCAAACGCAGCCGTATGGGAGGAGATATTCTCACGTTTGCTGCTCATAGGCGTACCGATGGTGATTATTTCGCTTATCGTCACCAAGAAAAAAGAATCTCTCAAGTGTCTATCAGGCGGCTTTGGAATGAGCATGTCTGCATTTATTCTGATAATGATCTCTGGGGCCATCTTCGGCCTGGCACATTTTTCTACCTGGGAGGGACAGGCCTGGATGATCGTTTGGGGAGCGGTTATGGGAGTGTTCTTAGGATACGTCTTCGTCCGTTTTGGGCTGTACGCCGCAATACTGCTGCATTTTGTCAATAACTACTTTTCATCATTCGATTGGATGGGGATTGGGGGATTTGGGTCGTTAGTGTATTGGTTACTAGTAGGAATCGGGGTAATTGCCCTTATCTACATAATGATGAGGTTATGGAGATTTGAAGAATCAAAAGCGACGCTTCCTTTGTTCAGGAACGGACATATGAAAGAAGGATGATCTCAAAAGAAATCCTCAAGCTTCGGACTCTTCGAAGCAGCCTTCGGCGGTACAGCCGTCTCCTTCTTCTTTTCCGGAACATCTTTGGATGGACCGAAATCTCCGTCGAAAAGGGTCCGCTGCTGGCTTCCCATCAGAAGGTCCTTCTCGTTCCATCCGAATACCTCCGTTATCCTTGAAGCGGTCTGCGCAAGCCTTTCCGCATAATATCTGTAATCCGGCGTCCCGTCGAATTCTGCGCCGCTGATGTATGGTTCGACCTCCTGCGGCACGACGTTGCCGTCCGTTACTATCCACGACACTTTCATCCCCGGAATGAAATCGTATCCTTTTTTGACCATCTTTCTGGCAGCCTGCACATTGCTCATCCTCTCCGGATTCTCATAGGCCTCCAGCCCCCTGCATGTTCTGGATATCACAAGGTCGGACGGGTCCACCTTCTTGGCCATTGTGTCCTTGATCAGATCCTTTACCAACGCCATGGCGTCGTCGTTCTTCTCGTCAAGTATATTTTCGAACAATTCCATAAGAAGACGGCTCTGAAGGTCGAAGGAATCGGACCTTCTTATCTCATAACCTCTGACCAGGAGTTCCTCTGTCTTTACGGGCCAGACAACTCTTCCCACATATCTTTTCTTTTTTCCGTGGGAGAACAGCGGTTCCAGAAGCTTTTCGAACTCAAGCGTCCCTCCCTCTACGGAGAATCTCTTTGCCATCCCCCTGCCGAATTCAACGGAACCGTCCAGATCGTGCACTGGAGACTGCATGAACACAGAATCCGTATCCGAGTAGATCACTGAGATGTTTTCCTTCTCGACCTCGCTTATTATCCTCTTGACATTGTCTCTTGCAAATGCCGTGATGGCCGCGCCGATGTTCTTATCCGTGAACCTGTAGAATGATGATGCGAAAACCCCGTAGAAGGTGTTCATCAGCACCTTGACGGCTTCCTGAAGACCGTTGAGGTATATCCGTTCCTCATCATCCGAGACGGACCTCATCCTTCCTTTTATGCTGTCCCTTTGACTCATCAGGTCCTTCAGTATCTTCGGCAGGATTCCCACTCTTTTTTCCGGCGACAGGAACTTTGCGCCGGAAGGCGCGGTTATTGTGCCCTGAGGAGAAAGGGTGGTGAAGCAGATATTCTTGGCAATGATCAGCGAGGGATACATTGATTTGAAGTCCAGCACACAGACCCAGTGGTACAGTCCGGGGTTCATTGTGTGAACATACCCTCCCTCGATAGGATCCCCTGACTCTCTTCTTCCCGTCAGGGGGACGCCGACCTTCTGTCTGTCCGCTTCCCTGATCAGGAGCGAATCCGCAAGCTGAGACGAACCTGCATTGAGAGCATCGTCAAGCGGAAGTTTCGAAACGGTCGAAAGGTCCATCCCTTTCCTGACCGTTCCTATTTTCACAAGTATCTTGAGGGCAAGCTCAGCGTCCTTTTTGCAGTATTCAATGACCTTCTCTCTGTTCTTGCTCCACTCATCGTCCATTTTCTTCGGGTCGACATCGAGCTTCGATTCCCCCAGGACCTGATGCGAGACGGCGTTCAGCGTTTCCTGCTTGGGCCTGAGCTCTCGTTTCACCGCCCACCACGCATCGACGATGATACGGCCTTTGATCCTCCAGAACCTGTCGTTAACAACGCGCGGCTGGCCCATGTCCCTTCCCCACGGCAGGGCATCCTTCATTTTATTGGCCTGCGCCCTCTCCATGATCTTTCTGATATCGTAATTGTCGATGTTGTATCCCGTGATGACATCCGGATCTTCTTCCTTTATCAGTTCCGCGAATTTTACGATTATGTCCTTCTCGTTGCCGGTGATGGACCCGCAGTCGCGGTAGACGCCATCCTCTTCCACGACCGAACATATGGTGTATATGAAATCATGCTGAATGCTGTTCTCCAGATCAAATGAAAGGAATCTTAGGCCTGGATCAAAGGATTCTATGTTCTCAAAGGATGACATCTTCATTACTATATCGGTCGTGTACTGACCGGTCGTCCTTTCTCCTACTACCCTTATGCAAGAACCCATATCATGGTCGTAAACGAACCTGTGATGGAACGGTATGTCTGCCGCAAGCACGACGAATCCTTTCTTCTTCCATTCGTTGCGGTAATCGGGGACCTTCCACGGATATTTTATCGTCACTTTGAGAGCGGCGCGGTCGGAACCTTTGTAGAAGAGACGGTCGTGCTCCGTCTTGATCACTTCAGTATCTCCTTTCAGCGTTCTTTCGGTGTTCTCATTGGGATCAATGATGAAGAAGTACGGATCAAACCCATAGTACAGGACGGTGATGGACTTCTTGTCCCTGGTCTTTCCAAACAGTTCTACGAACACATTGCCGGCGGCATCGTTGCTGTATGACGCCGTTATGAGTCTGATATCAACTGTTTCCATAGGATCACTTGTTGGCCACTATTCTGATTATGTCTCCGTCCTGAAGCACATAGTCCGCTCCGACGGTCCTTTTTGTCTTGGCGTTCACAGCTCTTATGAACTTGTCCCCGAGTTCCGTGTGGACCTTGTACGCAAGGTCCCTGGCATTGGAGCCTCTGGGCACAAGGAAGCAGTCGGGCAGCACTCGTCCGAAATGATCGGTATATTTTGATTCATCCTCGACCGGATACACTGCAATAAGGTCCAAAATCCTGAAGACGCAGTCCTCCAGACAGGCCTGCACGCCTGTGCCGTTGTGTTCCTTCATTTTTTCTGCCATGTAGTCCAGGGCCTTTTTCTGTCCCTCGTTGAGTTTGACGCCGGACTTGACCGTGAACCCGGCGTCTCCTGGAACATAATCTATCAGTCCGGCCGTAGCGGCCTTCTTCAGCGCAAGTTCTGTTTCCGCGAGAGTGGGGACCGCGACGTCGCCCATCTTCCTCAGTTTATCGAGATTGCCCGGCGGCGAGATGTCCGCTTTGTTCATTGCGATTATCATCGGCTTGGATATCTCCCTTATCCTGATGCATAGTGCCAGCAGTTTTTCGTCGTCCCAAAGTGTCGGGTCCTGCGGCAGCTCGACGTGCCTCAGAGCGTCTTTGATCTGTCCTTCTGTCACATTCAGGCCCGCAAGCCTTTCCTGAAGAATGGTTTCCGGCTTACTGCCCTGCATCTTTGCCTGCCTGGCTATTTTGCTCAGGCCGTTTTTTATTATCTCTCTCATCCAGAGTGCTATCTCTTTCCTGAGGAAGATGACATCTTCTGTCGGATCATATTTGCCGTCTGCGGAATGGTTCCCTTCTATGTCCGTGGTCCCGCTAGCGTCCACCACATTGATGAACGCATCCGCCTGTCTGAGATCGTCCAGAAATTTATTCCCAAGTCCTTTTCCCTCCCAAGCATCAGGAACCAGACCGGCGACATCCAGCAATTCTATGGGCACCATCCTTGTTCCGCCGACGCATGCGGAGTTGTGAGGTGTGCACTGGATACCAAGGCTTTTACACGGGCACGGCGTCCTTACATAAGCCACGCCTTTGTTTGGTTCGATCGTCGTGAAAGGATAGTTTGCGATCTCCACCGGTGCCATAGACGCTGCGCCGAAGAATGTTGACTTTCCGACGTTCGGTTTTCCTACGATGCCGACCTGCATATTATCTAGTGTATATTGTCCCGAAGATTATACATTTACTGTGTCCCATGGGCCTCGCGCATCCCTGTACCAACGATGCCTGTCATGCCGTGGCTTGAAAAACAGACAGCAGGCATCCATTTTTTTTACGTTTTTGCATCATTTTTGCTACCTCTAAGCGTACTTTCGGGATATTCGGACACCCCCCTGCAACGAATAAATAGTCTATTCACAGTGAAGAAAAATACCCAGAAGGCGGAGAGCCTGGTACCATGCTTTCCACTGTAGGGTACCGGGTCCGCCCGGGAGGAGGTGATATAATAGCCAAGTCCTGGTCTATCCGGGTCAGGGTTCACACCCACCCATCAGGATTAGTTGAGATCGTTATCGATCTCATCCCGCCCTGAATAAGGTGTGCGACCAGCCCACGTAATGGGCTCCCGGGCTACACCCGGGTTATCTCATCTCCTGCATTGAAGAAGACATTGTATGATATATACGTTTTCTCAAACCTTTATTGTTTATGACAAAGGGATATGGCATTGGCGATCTCCGCGATCTCCGTCGGCCGCAGCTCCTCTATCCTTGAGTCAAGGAACGGAATGTTCCAGCTGTCTTCGATCATGCCTGCCGTTCTGAGGGATGTCCCGATCTTCTTTCTTCTGTGATTGAAGGCGGCCTCAGTGACCTTAAAGAACAATCTTTCGTCGCGAACGCTGAACGGCGCTGGTCTCGGAACGATCTCGACGATCGCGGAATCGACCTTGGGTTTGGGTTTGAATCGGGAAGCCGGCACTTTTTCCAGAAGCCGGCAGTCTGCTTTGTAAAAAAGATTGACGGTAAGCCTTGAATAATCCGGGCTTCCGACATCTGCTGTCATCCTGTCTGCGAATTCCTTCTGCACCATGACTATCGCTTTCCTGAAGTCGCAGTCAAGGAGCTTGAATATTATCGGCGTGGACACGCTGTACGGAAGGTTGCTGACGAACACATCGAAAGGAGGGAATGGGACCTTTACGGCATCCCCTCGGATCAGGCGCAGCCTTTCCCCATAGGTGTTCCCGATATGGTCTGCCAGGATCTCGTCCAGTTCTATGCACGTGACGTTGTCTGAACATTCAGCGAGCCTCGACGTCAATATGCCCAGCCCGGGGCCGACCTCCAGCACACGGTCCTCTTTGGATATCCCGGCAAAATCCACCTGGCGGTCGGCTACTCTGTCGTCGATGAGAAAGTTCTGTCCCTTGCTTTTTTTAGGAACAACGCCGGTCTCGGCCATCAGCCTGCCGGTCTCTGTTCTGCTCATTTGGTCACAAAGAGGTAGCGTTTCATGCTGTTGTCTTTCAGTTCAAGCACTATGCGCGCGGTTATGAGCTTCTCCGGGTTCTTTACGGACGTGCGTTCGCCTAGCTCTTTGAAATCTTTGAACAGACCGCCTTTTGCACGCTCGTCGAGTATCGTGGTCATCGTCTTCTTTCCGAGGCCAGGAAGTTCCTCCAGCAGGTGCTTTCTCATCGAGATCGCCTCCGCCTCATTGAAGAATCTTATGAACCTTGGCTGATTGGACAGAACTATCTCAGTGACGCAGTACTCCAGTTCTGCCATTGCCCCGTGCGTGAGGTCCGAGGGGCCTATGCGCCTTTTCACATGATCTATTGATGTCCTCTTCACCGGATCTTTTCCTATGTAGACCCTCTCGCCGATGTTGACCACTGCATTTGCCTTTGGCACAAGCTCAAAGAGCTTGAACTCGTCATCGCCGAGCGCGTAACACAGCGGCTCCTTCTTCCCAAAGTTACTGGTAGGTATGCCCTGCGAGAGATAGTCAAGTATATATGCGAATTCTTCCACCGCGACCCCTCACTAATGAATATAGCATTACAGATATTTACTGACCACTTCAACAATCTGGTTGATGGTCTTGGGCTCGGCGTTCAATCTTTCTTTTGACAATATGGCGCGTACATCCTCAGGGTACTTCGGAAGAAGGTCCGCTATCTTAACGGCAACGTATTCGGTTATGCCGTTGATCGCACGTACCTCCTCCACGATCTTTCTGGAATCTTCGGCCGACAGGGGGCAGACCGCCCTTGCATGTTCCATAGCAGCCTTCTGCGAAGTAAGCAGTTCCCTCTTCTCGTGTTCCTCCGTAAGAAGGTCCCTGACCTCTGCCAGCGTTACATACTGCTCGGACATTGGTATCACCGTCAAAAAATATTCAGTTCCTGTTCTTCACGAGGTGTTCAGGGCGGGCGACCACCATTTTGATCTTGTTGCCTTCTTTCACATTGACCTCGTATGCGGCCCCTCTCGGGCCGACGATGACGCCGGTCTGTCCGTGGAATCTGGAAAAGGGCATGCCCTTGTGGACACTGGGGTCTACTACGATATTGACCTTTTCCCCGACTTCGAACTGCTGGAAAGCTTTCGTTATGGGCGAAAGTCCGCGCGCCCTCGGTTTTTTCTGTAATACCTGACGGGTCTTTGTCCTTGTTCCTCTGGATGACTGCATCTTAATCCCTCGTTGGTTCTTGGTAGTTGATCGCTATCACATCAAGGATCTGCACCACACATCTTATCCCGAGAGCATCGGAGAAATTCGGCACGGTCCTTCCCTCATCCCCCGAGACGAACTCTTTGATGTACGTCCCGGCTTCTGCGTTCACGGTGAGGTCGAACACATCATCGCCGATCATCTCCGCCTCGACCCATCGGACCTCCCTTTTTCTTACAAGGTCAGCACGCCTGTGCTCCACACGGCGTGGAGTCCTCTGGTCAATGTGGACATTCTTGAATGATAAGGCTACCTCATTTACTCTTTCTTTATTAACTTTGCTCTCAGCCTTTACCCGCGCTTTATAGGTCTTATCAGGATCGGCGTTCTTATATGCCTGTACCGCGGCGCGCTCGACGAAGTGCAGGCGGGCAAATCCTGCGAGGTCCGATCCGTTAGCCCTCTTTTCAAGGTCGTCAAGATCTATGTCCCTTATCCTGGGTCTGCTTATTTCCAGCACGAACGGCCTGCCTTCGCCGAGCATGCAGGCGTCTATGTCCTCCCTCCCCATGCCGTGGAGGAAATGCTCCTCTCCGCCTGACATCTCAAGCGCTATGTCGCCGATTATCTCCTGCACCGATGTCTGATACATTTTGCCCGTATCCTTGCATCTGCCGCATCCCTTGCCTTTGCAGACCCTGCAGGGCCAGATGGTCTGAGGTATCTCGCGGCTGTATTTGTAATACCTGCCAGCAACGAATATCGGCGCTATGTCAAGCGTGACATCCGCAAATCTCGTGTCGACGCAGGCCACGACCTGAGGGTTCTTGAACTCGACCTGCCGGTTGATCAGAGGGAGTGCGAGTTTTCCTATCTCCCTGTTGAGTTCCGTCTTTATGGCCTCGGCATTCTCAAGCCCGTGCATCTCCCACAGTTCTTTTTCTTTATCGGCGATCTCCGGCTCCACTCTTGAACCCACCAGAAAATTGTCTGAGCGAACGTCGTTCACTTTCTCTGCCACAGCCTGCGCGAATCTGTCCATAAGATCGAACACATTCTCGCAGAGGGCGCACACGTCCGGAGCTGGCACATCCTTCCCTCTTTCCGAGAGGGCGGCCCTTATCATCCTGCCGCGGACATCATTCGTCATTCCCGTTCCGAGCTTCCCGAACATTCTCCCGAGACAGCGGTCGCACAGATCGTGCGATGCCAGTTTCTCCACGGTCTCCAGGTTCTCCTCTGTCCAGTCTTCCATATGAACAACTCACAGGTCAAAACCCATCTCGGCTATCCTGAGCCTCGGGCGCTGGCTCTCCAAATAATGGTACACGGTCGCATGCTCGCTTCCGTTCAGGATAAGTTCAACGGCGTGCTTCGCGACCGGGAGGCTGACCGAATTGCCTATCAGCGCTACCGTGTTCCCGTAGACAGACATGTAGCAGCCGGTAAGCTCCTCTATTATCTGTCTTGTCCTTCCGCCGGCGCCTATCAGTCTTCCTCTGATCCTCGCAAGCTGGTTGTGCCGGTCGCCGGCCACTTCCTTCAGATCTATGGCCTCAAAGTATTCGTCATCCTCGAAGAGCCTTATCGCCCGGTCCGGGTTGAACCCCCTTCCCACGGCCTTTATGACATCCATTATCTTGAGGACCATGAGCGGGTCTGCGCCTTTTGCCTCTTCGTTGAACAGCACTTCTCCCTCGGTATCTATGTCCAGCTTTATCCCGGACATCTTTTCCAGCAGCTTCTTTGTCTCACCGTGCTTTCCTATAAGCGTACCGACACGGTCGCTAGGTATCCTTACGGACCTCATTCCTCGTCCTCCTCATCATCGTCCGAACCATTCAGTATCTCGTCCATTATCTTATCGGGTTCTATCACATCGGCCCCTCTGTTCCTGAAGAAGCGGTTGATGTTCGCGATATCTCTTTTCAATAGGTCCTTGGCGTTGAAAAAGTCATTGGTCATGGCCTGCCCGCAGTCTATCAGTATGGGCTGTCCGTCCCACACGAGCACGTTATATTCGCTGAGATCGCCATGTACCAGATGCGCGTCCTTCCATCCGTCTATTATGAATGAAAGGACCTCATCGTACATCTCCGTGGGATCATCGAGCTTAACGTCCTTCAGCTGGGGAGCCGGGCTGCTCTCGTCTCCGATGTACTCCATGAGGAGACAGTTATTATCAAATGTTATCGGCTCCGGGACCGGCAGCCCCGCTTCCGCGTACCTCTGCAGGTTCCTGAATTCCTTGTTTGTCCATGCGTAGATAAGCTTCCATCTGTTGCCTTTAACGCCTTTGAACCTCGGATCCCCCTCGATATATCTGGCGACATTCTTGAAAGTGGACGTGGAGGTCCTGAATATCTTAAGGGCAAGAGGGTCGCCGTCCTCGTCCGTCGCAAAGAAGACGTTTCCTTCTTTTCCTGTAGATACGGGATATCTGACGGTGTCGATGAACCCTCCTTTCATAAGGTCGTAAATGGTCATCAGGGTCTTTTTGTCAAAGACCTCTCCGTCGGTCTGGCGCTCATCGCCGGTCTTGTTTGTCTTCAGAGCGTCCACGCGCTGTTCTAGATAGGAAAATTTCTCATCGTAGGAAGGCAGTCAGAACACCACCTTTTTAAAAAATATCCAGGCTTTTCGGCACTTTTCCTTTTTTGCTGAGGTTCACGGCCTGGGTCCTTGTGTACCTGAACCTGACATCGCATTTATCCGGTTGGAAATCCCAGAGGGATATGATAAGGAGGTCTCCTTCGCGTATCCACATCCTCTTCTTGATCTTGCCCGGGATACGGCCGACCCTTGACACTCCGTCCTCGCACATGACCTTGATCTTTGATGCGCCTAGCAACTGATCGGCTATCCCGAACATCTCTCCTTCCTTTATGTTCGGCAGACGTACACGTGATACATCCTCTTCTGTGCTCTCGAACGGTTCTTCTGCCGGCATTTGGTGGTCTCCGTGATGCCACGTAGCGTTAATCTGTTTTAAATGTTATCCTTAAAAATACCCTCAATCTGATAAAAAACTATTTTAACCATATCAATCATGAGCGCCGTAAGCTCTGGTAGTGTAGCGGCCAATCATTCGGCCCTTTCGAGGCCGACACTCG
>WQTN01000118.1 GCA_009786295.1 Methanomassiliicoccaceae archaeon | reverse complement strand
GGGCCTCCGATCAATATCCCCTGAAGCTCAGGTTTATTGAGGAACACTTCCGTTGCGTTGTCCGATACTTTCTTGTAGAATTCATGAGCGGCGATCTCGATCAGCCTTTCAAAACGGACCGATGACTGTCCTCCCTGGTGGTGCTTGCTGGGGACAAGGGAGTCAAAGTGTTTGATAACTGTTATTTTGCTTCCGGACAACACTCCCAGCGTCGCTTCCTTCCTGTCTATGGTAATGAGCCCGAATGATTTCTTGTCGAGGAGCATATTCTCGAGAGGTTCTGTGAAGAACTCGGAATCGCATCTGTAAACGAAGGTTGTTATCTCCTCTGGGGGCTCCAGCGTATATTGGACCATTTTTGTCTGGTCGCCTGCTCGCGGCACTTCGCCGCAGAAAATCACCAATCCATTGGGCGGCGCTGTTTTGTACGTTCTGAGCCTGGACATTATGGAGTCGATCGCACCTGTGACGTTCTTCATGGTGGATTTTGATTTTATGTTCGTTGCCTGCGACTGTTCTTCTCTGAGATATGCCATAACATCGGAGATCAGCCTGTAATTCGGAATATAGACGGAAATAAGTTCGGTTCCTCTGCCTCGGTATGCTGTTATCTCCTGCATTGCCTTCTTGAAGTCATATCTTGCTCTGTCCAGAGCATTAGCGTCACTCATTTGTCTACACCAATAATATTTATCTCAATTGCGCATTCCTATAAAAGTATTGGCGATGAATAAAGAAAAAGTGGTAGTATCCATCGGCGGTTCTATTCTCATACCGGGAAAAGATGACTCGGAATACATTAAAAAACTGGCTAAAATGATCAAAGAAGCATCCAAAACCGTACAGATCGTGATCGTCTGCGGAGGCGGAAAGATAGCCAGATACTATGCAAATACAGGCAGCGATCTGGGAGGCACCACTTATCAGCTTGACATGCTCGGCATCGGCGCCACAAGGCTCAACGCCCAGCTTTTGGCCATTTCTTTGGGAGACCTGTCCTCCACCGATATCCCTGTGACGGCAGAGGATGCATCAAGTAGGTCGACCCAGGACAATGTTGTCATAATGGGCGGAACCGTACCGGGACATACGACCGATGCCGTGGCAACGATGATCGCACGGGAGATGCGTGCGGACAGAGTGGTCAACGCCACATCCGTGGAGGCCGTTTATTCCGATGACCCTTTAAAGAACCCAGATGTGAAGAGATTCTCAAAACTGACGATCGATGAACTGAAGGAGCTTGTTTACAAAGAACACGGCGCAGGCCGATCGAGCGTTTTCGATCCCCTCGGCGTAAAGATCGCAAAGGATGAAAAGATAGATATCCTGATTGTTGACGGCAGGAATCTGGACGAACTCAGGAATGCCGTGCTTGGCAAGGAGATCCGCGGAACTTACGTTAACTCCCATTGATACGTTCCAGATCGGCAGATGTTATCAGTTCGAAACCGGCCGACCTTATCAGTTCAGATATCCTTTTCTCTTCCGCCGGCCTGAGCGATTTCCTGTGCATATACACAAGTCTTGTATCCGATGCTTCGCACGCATCCTTTACCATCCTGACAATATCTTCATCGCTGCTTCCTTCCAGATGATAATTCGGCAGCATATGGCCGAAGTTGATCTCGAAGCTCAGCGCGACCTCCGTGAACCTAGGCGCATAGTGCCCGCCTCCGACCCCTACTGCCACATCATAATCGTTGGGTTCCATGTCGAGAATCACATCTGAAAGTATGCCTGCCGCCGCTTCGTTCCCCCAGTTCCTCTCGTCGCTGCCGATCTCTATGAAGAATGTCGGCTTGTCCAACCATGGTCCGTGATGCGTCACCTCGAAGCACACCCTGAAATCGCTCAGATCATTGTATCTTACGATCTTCCTCAGCGCGTCGCTCATCAGGGCAGGATTGGACCTTACGAGCATCCTTTCTCTGCCTCCGAACTTGTTCTCGCGGAAGTTGCCTATTGGGTGCACTGTCAGTGAAGCCTCTCCGCTTGCCGCAGAGTGTCTTGACATGAATACCACTTCATCGACAGCGAAGCCTGCGTCTGCGATCCTTTGATCGACATCCTCGATCCGTATATGAAGGTCGGGGGTTGTCATCATTATCGTTTTCCCATTCGTGAGAAAACTGTTATTTCCGTGTCTTCCGACATCTTCCCAGTCTCTTTTCTTAAGAAGCTGGCTCTTCATGTTTACGGATGGTATGTCGGTCTCGCTGCAGATGAGCAATCTCCTTTTTCCGATCATTTTAACATTATGTCAACGGCTGTGTTAAATAATTATTTATCTGCTTTAGATTTCCTCAAAAACAGAGGGAGGTGCACATGAGACGGGCAGCTTTCTCATATTTGTAAAAGTCTCCCAAACTGCGTTTAAATAAATAGCCCAATATAGTACTATGTTCACAAACATGAAATAAGCGCTATCGTTTGCCCAATTGTGCCCATGGAAAACGCGACGATAAGGGAGAGAGCGTTGCTTCACCTTAACAGATTTCCGAATATAACTCCAAATGAAATGTTCAATGTTTCTTTCGATCTTACGCAGGACGGCATCGCCTCCGTACTCGGAATCTCTCGCGCACATGCATCGCTTGAACTCAAGAAACTGAAAGAACTTGGGAAGATCGATGACTGGCAGGCACATATAAGGGGCTCAAGTACCAAAAGAAGAGTTTATTACATCCTGCCCGAGGGCATCGCGGAAGCAGGGATACTTACAAAGAGATTTGAGGCTGCAGGAATCTCCGTTGATGCTCTGCTCGATATGAAAAGATGCGATCCGGAGATAATGTGGGAAAATCTCAGCGTAAAGGATAAAGAAACATTCGGTTTCGCGTGCACTTTCAGAGTCTCGATACCAAGAAAGACCCTTCCGGAGACAAAAACAGGCGTCATACCTGCAGACTTCTACGGCATGACCTGCATAAACGAAACCATCCGTGAGAGATATCTTTCACATACCGATCCAGAGAAAACTAAAGTCTGGCACAGTCGCGCAGCCGATTGGTGGATAGACAAAGACGACGATCAGGAAAGGCTTTATCATCTTGTAAAGGCGGGAAGGAACACTGAGGCTTGCAAACTCACCATCAGAAAAGCCGAAATATTCATAGAGAACTCCAATGAGGACCTCCTCAGAATAGTGCAGGAAATGACTGTTATTCCCAGACATACTGAATCCATCTACAATATAAGGGCAAAAATCGCTTTGGAGTGCGCTGATGCGAACGATGCCTTTGTCTGTGCGGACATACTTGCGGATTTCCTGACCAACGACGCAGACATAATAAGGGCTGAAGCGTGCATGGTCTCTAAGAATCCTGAAAAGGGTTTTGTTATCGCTTCATCTATATTCAAAAAGGAACCATCCTCCAAAGCGGCGCTGATCGCTGCTAAATGTCTGTTCAGAATGAAAAAATATGATGAGGCAGCTGAATTTTTGGACTTCTCATATGAAGTTCTGTCCAACAATAACGATGCCACAGGCATAGATGAGATAATGTTGTTGAGAGCGGGTATCGCATACGGCAAGGGGAAGACCGACGAATCGCTCGGTTACCTGAGCAAAGCACAAAGGGCATCCCGAAAGGACAGGACGAAAAAAAGGATCGATGCCATCGCCAAGAACATAAAGAATGGGAATAAAGTGAACTTCGACTGATCAGAATATTGTGTTCTTCTTCAGATCGTCCATGTCCGAGATATAGAGGTTCCTGATGTCCTTGATATCCCATTTCAACATAGCCAGCCTCTCGAATCCGAATCCCCATGCCAGCACCGGGCACTCGACACCGAATGGTTCCACGACCTCCGGCCTGAATATACCTGCGCCTCCGAGCTCCATCCACTTCCCATTGAAGAAGACCTCTACTTCAAGAGACGGCTCGGTGTACGGGAAGTATGCTGGCCTGATCCTTATCTGATCGAAACCCATCCTAGCATAGAACTCTTTTATCATGGATATCAGCATGTCAAAGTTGCCGTTCTCATCGATCACTATGCCTTCTATCTGTGTGAATTCCGGGAGATGCGTTGAATCTATCGATTCTTTCCTGAATATCCTTGAGATGGAGAATGCCTTCTGCGGCGCGTTCGGATGCTCGGCGATGTATCTTATGCTGCTTACCGTGCTGTGGGTCCTGAGAAGGGCCGCTTCCGCTTTCTCTCTGCTCCATGTACCTCCCCATCCGGTGGAGCCTGTGTTCCCTCCGTTCTCGTGTATGTTCTTCACTTTCTGCACAAGCGCCTCGTCCTCAAGCTCTATCCTTCCGGGATCGTCCAGATAGAAAGTGTCCTGGAGGTCCCTCGCGGGATGGTCCTGAGGCGTGAACAGCACATCTAGATTCCAGAATGCCGGCTGGACATACTCGGATGACATCTCCGAGAAACCCATGTTCGTAAAGAGCTGTCTTATCTCATCGCCGAGCCTTGTAAGAGGATGTTTCTTTGCCGGAACGACCGACGGCGCAAACGTTCCGACATCGTATTTTCTGAATTGGACATTATGCCACTCTCCGCTTTGGATTAGACGGTCCGTCACGTCGGTGACCTCTTTTTTCAACTCTATTCCGAACAAGACCGCTTCCTTTCCACTGTCGGTTATGGTTATCGTCCTTTCTGTGACGATCTTGTCTCTTATCAGACCCTGTCTGCCTTTGAGATCTTTGATGATCCTCGGATCGGCATCGTTCTCCAACAACAGCGATGATCTCATCCTTTCAAGCAGGACCTCGTCATCCATCTTTGATCTGACCGCCGACCTGCCTTTGTCAGTAAGTGCCAGGAACTTTGTTTCGCCTTCGGCGGTTATGTCCGCCAGGCCTTTCCTCTTAAGCCATCCGACAGCGATCTTGTCCTCGCCATTCGGCATTTTCTCAGAAAGGGCGTTCATGTCCATCCTTCCGCCGGATGCGTCAATGATCGTTATGGCACGCCTTTCCGGAAGTCCTTTCTCAACGGCCTCTTCATCGGCTATCTCAAAGAATTTCCGGACCGTTTCCTCGATCTTTACCAAGCCTTTGGACTCCAGCCATGACGCTGCGCCCATTATCTCCACTTCAAGGTCAAAACGGCCTGCTTTGATCATGTCCTTCGGCGAGGCGGTCCCTTTGAAGCCGTCAAGCGTGATCAGGAGCTTTCTCTCATTGAAGCTCAGTCCTTCCACAATACTTGATATATCCACCCGATCACCATTTGAATCCGTCAAAGGTCATGCTGTCGACCACTTCTTTCGCTTCTTCTCTTTTAGCCTGATGCTCCTCAAGAAAGAGGTTTATCTTCCCAGTAAGCATCTGTTTGCATTCGCCGCAGAGGATCTCTCCCCTCTTACATTTGTCGGCGAGCTCGTTTATCTTCTCATCGCTTCCTTCAAAAAGGAAATAATTGTATTTGAATACGGCACAGACCTCCGGGTTCCCGCCTTTCTCCCTTTGCTCCTCTACCGATACGCACCCTCCGGTGAAGGCCCTCCCCACTTTCTTCTTGACATCCTTTGGAGAATCCGTTGTGTATATCGTTCCGAATTCGTCCGAGGAAGACATCTTGTCTCCGCCTCCGAGACCGGGGAACATCTTGCAGTACAGCATGGTCGGTTTGGGGTAACCGAGGCCGGGCGCAACATCCCTCGCTACTCTGAAGTGAGGGTCTTGATCGATCCCGCACGGTATCAGGCACGGTATCTGTTTTCCGGCTCTCTCTGTGGGAAGGAAGGCCGGCGCAGCCTGAATGGTCGTAAAGAATATCGATCCTATGTTGGTCGAATTGTCAAACCCGAATACGGCTTTGGCGGTAGAGAACGTGACCTTCTTTGATACTTTGAGAGCGATCGGGTACAGCGTCTCGATGTTCTCTGTATCCAGGATTATCTTGGTCTTTTCGGGGTCGAACCCCAATGCGATGAAATCCAGCGCGTTCTCGTACGCCAGCGACCTTGTGTCTTTTAATGTCAGATCCTTGAAAAGGAACTTCTCGTCATCGGTCATCTGGAACAGCATATCCACTTTGAAAACGTCCTGTATCCATTTGTTCAATATCCAAGGCATGATGTGTCCGAGGTGTGTATGCCCTGAGGGGCCTCTGCCCGTGTACAAAATGAATTTGTTTCCCTTGTCATACTCATCCAGCAGCTTTCCGAGGTCTCTGTGGGTGTAGAATATCCCTCTTCTCAGCATCGGGTGCAGCTCGCTGTACTTACCGATCCTCTTCAGCAGGTCATCATCGATAGGAGTGGTACCGAACTGCTTCATCAGGAGATCATAGTCGATGTCTCCGCTTACCTCCCACGGTGTGACCTTAAAATCGTCTGCCATGTCAGTGACCTTATGATGAGAGAAGGACAGACCTCTCTTTAAGCTTTCTTAGAATAACCAGACCGATACTGTATCATTTTGATAGTTTCTGAATGTTTTTCAACAAAAAATTTCTTATCAAAAAAAGATATAAATATATCAAATCTATAATTAAATCAGAGAGGGGGGCTAATTATTATTGGCAAAATAAATAGTAGTATACTTACTAAGCAGGGGGCACTTTGCCTGGTGCTTCTGACAGCAATGACGGTGTCCGTATTCATTGCTTCAGAGCAGTCAGACGATTCGTCGGCAGATGTGACTGATATTTACCAGGTTTCAGGCGATATGGACGGTACATACAGCAGTCTATCGGCGGCTTTTGCCGCCATTAACTCAAGTGCCGGCACCAATTTTACAATCATTGTAAGCGGGAATGATCCTGATGTTTCCACTTTCGCACTGAATGCAGTCAAAAGTGTAACGCTGAAGTCGTCTGAAGGCAATGCGTTCGTACTCTATAAGTCAGGCGATCTGCACGGCCACATCATGTACGGCAGCCTTACGCTGGAAAACATTATACTGGACGGCAGTAAGGACCGCGGCGGCATCCTTGTGTATTCCAACGGCACCTTTACTATGAACGGCGGTGCTGTGATACAGAATTGTTATGCCATACAGAACGGCGGAGGCGTAAAAACGAGCGGTACATTCATAATGAACGGCGGCAGCATAATACGCGACAATATTGCGAAGGAGCACGGCGGAGGCGTATGCAACGACGGAGGCGTATTCTACATGTCAGGCGATGCTGCCATCTACGGCAACTCTCTGTACCATGACAGAGCCTATGGCGGCGGTGTATCCAACATATTCAATGGCATTTTTAACATGTCAGATCAAGCTGTCGTTTCAGGAAACAAGGCCACATTCTATGCAGGGGGCGTGTTCAACTGGTTTGCCACCTTCAACATGTCAGATGACGCTGCCATCTATGACAACGTTGTGGTCACTTCCGGCAACTACGGCGGAGGCGTTGTTAACCATACCGCAACATTCAACATGAGCGGCGGCGTGATCCGTAACAACGAAGCGACCTACGGCGGCGGCATATTCAACATCGACGGCACGTTCAACATGAACGGTAATGCAAAGATCCACAACAACAATGCGCCTGCCCGCGGAGGCGGCGTGTACAACAACTCCTACGATTTCACGGCTACTTTTAACATGTCTGGCAACGCCGCCATATTTGACAACAACGTGACAACCGCAAACTCCTACGGCGGAGGCGTGTTCAACGGTTCCAAATACGGCATCAAGGCCATTTTCAACATGTGGGACAATGCTGTCATCTACGGCAACAGCGCAACCGCCGAAAACTCCTACGGCGGCGGCGTGTTCAACTCCACTGGCACTTTTACTATGTCAGGCGGTAAGATCAGCGGCAACACAACCAACCTCGGAGGAGGCATCTATAACGCTGACGTGCTAGGCATTGCCGGAGGGACGATCAGCGGCAACACTGCAAGCCTCGGAGGGGGCATCTATAACACCGGCATGTTAGACATTGCCGGAGGGACGATCAGCGGCAACATAGCAAAGAAGACAGGCATCAAGGGCTCGGGCGGCGGCATCTATACCTCAAATTTCACCAACTTGACCGTGGCTAGCGGGGTGGTATTCTCCGGCAACAAGGCGCCTTTGCTGCGGACAGAAAATATCGTTGCCGGCGCCGATGTGGACAGCAACACCATATCAGATCTGGACGACTACAGCAATATCGGCAATGTGGTGCTGAATGCGCCAGTCAAACTGAGTCTGAATGCACCTGCCTACAACAACTTTGACATCAACTATCCCGGCAGCGATTATGTTGTGTATGTCGATATCGAGGCCGACGATTCAGGAGCGGTCGCTGTGATAGACAGCAACACTGGCACAGTGTACGGAACCCTGAATGTCGATGGATATGTCTATGTCCCCGGCACTGTTACTTCGATAACTCTCACGGCAGCCCCGAGAAGTGAATATGAGTTCAGACAATTCACTATAGACGGCACGCTGAAGAGCAGCGACAATACACTGATTGTTCCAATCAATGGGAACATGTCAGTGCTTGCAGAATTCGAGCTCCTGCTAACGGTGATACCGCCAGAAGAAGAACACTGTTCTTTTATCACTGCTACTTCTGACAGCGGTTCAGAGATTGATCCGAAAGGAGTCGTAAAGGTACCGTATAAGGGGACCCAGTCATTCATCTTCTCGGCCAAGCCGGGATACAAGGTTGTGTCAGTCTATGTGGATGGTAAAGCAATATCATCTGCAGAACTGGCATCCGGTAAGTACACCTTCACTGACGTTGTAAGCAACCACAAGATCAGTGTTGTAAGCGAAGCCAATGGCGGAAGCGGAGGCAACATCGGAGACGGCGGAAGCGGCGGTACAGGCGAAGGCGATGGAAACGGCGCAGACAAAGGCAGTAACACAGGAAAGGGGGACGGGAGATGGGCAGTCCTGAATCTGATCTGTGCTATACTGACGATATTTGTCGGAGCGATCGTGCTCATCGAAGGAAGAAACCGCTTTAAAACAGACAACGAAGAGAAGAGGTCCAAGACCGCTCTGACATTCAGAGCCCTTGCGCTGATAATCGGCATTGCCTCAGTGTTTATTTTCCTCCTCACTGAGGATTGGACTCTGCCCGTTACAGCAATAGACAAGTGGACTCTGCTTATGTTCATTCTCTTCATTGCAACTCTGGTCCTGACATTGATCAGCTTCAGGCTCGATGAAAAACCTAAGGACGAGACCGAAGCATCGGTGTCTGGCACCGGTTAAACCTTTTATCAGTGAAGAACGGCGGCAAGCCGCTGTTCTTCACACATTTTTATTTACAAACCCCTCATTCGGGTATATTGTCATCTGACCGCCGAAGGGCATACAGCAGAACTGTCCGATCATCAAAACAGCCTTTCAGATATGAGAAGGCGGAACCGCTTTATTGTTTGAAACATATCGGGCGTTCATGTGGAAGATACTTGGTATGAAGACTATTTACATCGACATACCGAACACTGCAAAGAACAGACTCATCGATCTGGCAGGCGAGGGGGAGAAAGAAACCATATTCAAGGACCTTATGGAAAGATCTGAAATGATATTCCTGCTCAACGGCGAGACCGAAGAGAACTCATTCTTCATAACAGTCCCAGGGGATCTTACTCCTGAGGACATACAGATAATGGCGGATGTGATTCTGGAGGTAGCCAAGACCATTGAATTCCCATTCATTGAAGTAGAGGGTATCGAACAGAGATATCGGGTGATCATAACGAACAGCAAAGAACCCGAACTTATAGGAATGAACAAGACCCCGGGAATGTCATCGGTTGAAGTATTCAAACCTATCATAAAATCTTTGGACTCCAGAGGCAGGCTGAATCCGGAATTCAATAATCGTTTCTGAGGTCTTCAAACTGCTGGCAGTGCGATTCATTTCTCTTCGGGGAGGGTAAACTTTCCGAAGTCTGTCTTGTCCCTTCTCGGTGTCCCCGGCAGATCATCCTGCGATGGCCCCTCTTCTGTCTCCAGCCCAACGAACACAGGCACAGGCCTGAACATCTTCCACTTGGAAACAATATCGTTTATGATGACTGCTTCAAAGATCCAGTAGTACAGCATTGAGACAAGCGTCAGTATGATCACTATCATCGCTGCAGAAAGAAGAATATAGAATGCTACCGCCCAAATGTCGGATGTGTTGATCGCCACCAGCACGAAGAACAGTGCCGCAACAATCGGTACCGCCATCCTTTGAAGCGTTGCTCTTATTCCATTGTATACTTTGAAATCCCTGTAGTTGGTCTCGATCCTTACGTTAAGCGATCTGAAAATGGACCATGGCATCACAAGGACCGGTATGTAAAGGATTGGAGTGAACATCAGAAGCGGCACGGATGTCCCTATGCTGAGGTCCATGAACGCAGGGTTCATTGATATGTATATCCAAATGAACATCCCAACCATTAACCCGAGCGATATCGAATTCCCGACCTCTTTCCAAGGTATCTTCGTTCTGCTCAGTTCATAATCCATCGTTATATTCCTTGTATCAAGGTCCTCGGGGACGTTGAAGAGGAATGCCACCAGTTTATCTTTCATCGAGAGTTTGTTCTTTACATTGACATACTCTATTGTATGCAGCACCTGATAGAATATCGCTCTCTGAAGAGCGTCCACCAACGCCACTACGCCGGATGCCCCTATTACCAGGAACAGAAATAAGAATACCAGCACCGGCGGGATGCTCAGGAACCAGAGAACAATTCCGGCGGCGGCAAACACCAGCAGTATCCAGTATTTCGATCTTATGTAGAAAATAACGCCGCAGACAAAGAAGGGGACGGCAAGCAAAGGCATCAGGTTTTGAATAATGCCGTTTCCCGCCATCTCTTCATAAAGGATATATGCCAGAGAGATCAGGAATGATATTGCGAAAGCGATCATGATGAGTTTATCGAACCCTCTCAGTAAAGAGATCCCTTCCGGCAGATTATCTGCCCAAAAATCCCTCTTCCTTCCTTTCTCTATGTGGAGGCTCATGGTCTTTCCATCCATATGTCTATGCTGACCGTCGCCTTGTCTCCTTTGTAAACACCGACGATTATTCCCATTTCTTTGTTGTCATCGGTCGGGATCGGACCTATGTCTCCTTCTTTGACAGCTTGTTTGTAGCTTATCGATGCCCCTCTCTCATTTGCGACTGCCACATCCACCGGTGCATTCGATGATATGTTTATCCAGATAGCTTTTCTCTTTTTGACTTTGAAAGAGAATGTTTGAACATTCTTATAGAAACCATCGACAGAAGGGTCGAACTCCCCTAATACCAATCCTTCAGTTTTGAAGACCTGTTCCCTCTCGCCGAACACTGCCATCATATAGAGAATGTCTCGGCTGTTAATAGGCATTTTCATGCCTGAGGATGCTTTCAATAAATACTTCTCTGTCCGAGCGCCGCTTTAAGACAAATGCTTGGCCAGCCTGATTCATTGGAAGCTTTCAGTCTGCAGTTCTTCGATGTCGGTAGAGAATCTCCACATCTTCGGATAGTGGCCTCTGTCCATGAACACTCTTTCAACATCGACCGCCTTTCCCTGATCGGTCGACATTATTTTTGCGGAAGACATCATCATCTTGCCAATCGCTATCAATTCTCCCCTTGCGGTCATGAGCGCGACCAGAGCGTTCTTCCTGATGTCATCGTCCAGCATGTGTATTCCTTTTACAGTGAGGTCCGCTCCGTGGCAGACCGCATCTACAGCAGTGGGCTTAACGATCACTTTTGGCAGCGGCTCGACGAGGACCTCCATGGGCATAAGCATATTTCTCAGCCACTTTTCCCTGCCCAGCTGCTGCCAGAAGACGTATGCGTCCGTAATGTCCTGCAAAGTTGCCGCGGAACCTTCAGCCATCACTCCTGAACGTGTACGCCTCAGTTCCACCATGTTCGCCCCGCATCCCAACGCCTCTCCCACATCCGTGCATAATGTCCGGATATAAGTGCCGGCATCGCAGGACACTCTGAAAAGGACCTCACGCCCGTTTATCTCGAGGATCTCCAGCTCATCTATCGTCCTTATCCTCAGCTGCCTCTTGACCGCAGACCTTACCGGCGGCATCTGGTATATCTTGCCGACGAACTTCCCCATAACATTGATTATCTTTTTTTCATCGATGTCCTTGTGGAGCCTCATTAAGCATATGTACTCCTTATCCGAGGACAGGACGATATCTGTCAGCCTGACTGCTTTGCCAACACAGATAGGAAGGACCCCGCTTACATACGGATCTAGCGTACCTCCGTGGCTTATGTCCTCCGCGTGAAGAACATTCCTTGCCCAGGCTGTGACCTGGTGGGAAGTGGGGCCGGACGGCTTATCCAGAGCTATCACTCCTGCATTAAGAAGTTCGCCGACTGAGCGGTCTGATGGCCTTTTACCCCATCTGTCCGGTATTGTGTTCGGGTCTTTGATTAACATTCGTCTATCCCTTCGAGGACCCTGTCCACGACCTGATCCGGGTCCAGATCATCCGTGTTGACTATCAGGTCATACACGCTTTTGTCCTCTATGTCGATATCGTAGTACATCTTGTAACGTTTTGCCTCGGAAGACTGCCTTTCGATCGTGTTGCGGTAAACCTCATCGAAGGATTCTCCTTCCCTCAGGCCGACTCTCATCGTCCTTACCTCGGGACTCGCTTCCAGATATACTCTGAATGCCGGAATGTTGTTCTTCGTCAGCATATGCGCCGACAGCCTTGATTCCAAAATAATATCGGGGTTCTTCCTTGCTTCGGCGAGGATCATGCCATCGACCATCTCATCGATGGACGGATCACGTTCAGCAAGCTCGCCGAACTCGGCAAGCGTCATTCCTCTTTCTTTTGCAAGTTTCCGGAAGAACTCTCCGAACACCACTGCTTTGATC
>WQTN01000117.1 GCA_009786295.1 Methanomassiliicoccaceae archaeon | reverse complement strand
TGGATGATTATCTCGTTGAATACTACTACTGAGGGAATAGATGTTCATACCGACCGCTCTTGAGGAAGCAGAGAAAAGAGGTTGGAAAAATTTCGATGTCATCATCGTTTCAGGCGATACGTATGTGGATTCTTATTACAATGGGGCATCGATAATAGGCCACTGGCTTATTGATCACGGATTCAGAGTGGGGATTATTTCCCAACCGGATATCGATTCCGAAAAGGACATCGCAAGGCTGGGAGAACCGGAACTGTTCTGGAGCGTCACCGCCGGAGCGATGGACTCGATGGTCGCCAACTATACCCCGACGAACAAAAGAAGAAAAGACGACGATCTCACCCCCGGAGGGGTCAACGACCGCCGTCCGGACCGTGCCTGCATCGCTTATACCAACCTGATAAAGAAGCACGTCAAAGGCAGGCCGATCGCTCTGGGCGGAATCGAAGCCAGCCTCAGAAGGGTCGCGCATTATGATGCATGGTCGGACTCTGTCAGAAGGAGCGTCCTTTTTGATTCCAAAGCGGATCTCATTACGTACGGAATGGCAGAGCTGTCGAATCTGGAACTTGCGAACAGGATGAGGGACGGAAAGGATACCGCTGACATAAAGGGCATCTGTAAGATAGGGAAGGATCCTCCCAAAGGCTATATCAAAATGCCGTCATATGAGGACTGCAAAGACAGCAAAGACGATTTCATCAAAGCTTTCAGGATATTCTATGAGAATAGCGATCCTGTCACGTCAAAAGGCATTTATCAGAAGCACGGGGACAGATACCTTGTGCAGAATCCTCCGCAGAGGATCCTTACCACAGAAGAGCTGGACCGCGTTCATTCCTTGGATTACGAGAATGCGGTCCACCCGTACTGCCTCAGGGACGGAGAGGTAAAAGCGATGGAAACGATAAAGAACTCCATCACCTCCCACAGAGGATGTTACGGCGAATGTTCGTTCTGCGCCATATCGGTCCATCAGGGAAGGACCGTTGTATCCAGATCGGAAGATTCCATCCTCTCGGAAGCAAAAATGATCGCCTCGAGACCCAAATTCAACGGCATCATCTATGATGTGGGGGGACCGACCGCGAACATGTACGGGATAGAGTGTTCGAAGAAGCTCATGAAGGGAGCATGCAAAGACAAAAAATGTCTCTATCCGAAGCCATGCTCATATCTTGCCGTCGATCATTCCAAGCAGACATCCCTGCTGAAGAAGCTCTCCTCCGTACCGGGAGTAAAAAAGGTCATGATCACCTCGGGCATAAGGTATGATATGGTGGTTTCCGATCATATACGGGGAAAAGAATATGTGGACCAGGTGGTCGGAAACCATGTCTCCGGACAGTTGAAGATCGCCCCGGAACACACGGTCCCGCATGTTCTGGAACTTATGTGCAAACCCGGTCCGGACGTACTGATAAAATTCAAAAAGATGTTCGACGACTCCAACGCCAAACAGGGAACGAACCAGTTCCTTACGTATTATCTGATGGCAGCGCATCCGGGATGCTATCAGGAGGACATGGAGGAGCTTGACAGATTCGTGCACAGGGAACTGAAGACCAACCCAGAGCAGGTACAGATATTCACGCCCACGCCGTCGACGGTTTCCACCATGATGTATCACACAAGAAGAGATTATGATAACACCAAGAATCTGAAATCGGAACATTCAATGCAGATGAAACAGAAACAAAAAGACACCTTGCTGGATCCGAAAGGGAAGGATGATGATCCGAAACGACGAAAGACTGTTTGAACTGCTCTCTCCGATCGTCTCGGGCCATGGCCTGGAACTGAGGGCAGCATCATTTTGCGGCGCGAAAGAATTCCAGGCTTCATGGAAAAGATCCGGCGACAGTATTGATATCATGATATCAGACTATCTCGCTGATGCACCCTGCGACGTTATAACTGATTTTTCACAGACCGTGGTCGGCACTATCGCCAACCGGAGGCCTGCATACGGAAAAACATACTTGGAATGGGTCAGGTCCGATGAATACATCTGCAGCAAGCGGAAGATCTACCTCAGAAGAAGCAGGAACCTTACTGGGTCCCCGGAAGGCAACGAACGGGACCTGATCGAATCTGTTGAGAGGCTTCTTGACATCGGGCTTCTGGTTCCAAGCGACATTGATAATTCTTTCTTCTCCTGGACAAAGATGCCAAACGTGAGAAAGCTTGGATTCTGTTCGCCTATGATGAGAGTTATAGGGATATCCTGTGTGCTGGATGATGTATCGGTGCCCGAATTGGTCTTGGACTATGTTGTATACCACGAATCCCTGCATTTGGCGCAGGGATATCGGCCCGGACAGAGGCCCCATTCAAAAAAGTTCAGAATCGACGAAAGAAAATACCCAAGGTATGAAGAAGCGGAAAGTTATCTTAGGTCTCTGCGTACAGGTTCAAAGTGAGACAGCATATGACGAAAAGACGATCCACCCCCGAGCCGGAAAAAAATAAAGATTTTGTCTTTGAGACAGACAACAGAACGATCGAGGCTAGCATAAATGAGGTAACGAGAATGGTCGAGGCGGGAGACCCGGACGGGTTATACGCCATGGGAATGGCCTGTCTTTTCGGCCTCGGCGTTGAGCAGGACATCGGCAGGGGGTACGAGCTGCTTGAGTCCGCAAGCGAGAAAGGACAGCCCGATGCGATGACATTGCTTGTGAAGATGTTCATGTCGAATAAATACGCCGGAATGAACACGCAGACGGCTGTGGAATACTCCAAAAAAGGTGCGGAAGCAGGAATAAGCGATGCACAGCTGTTCCTCGGCATTGCATATATGGACGGCGTCGGCGTTGATCGGGACTATAAAAAAGCGGCAGAACTGTTCAGAGAGTCCGCTATGCAGGGAAATTCCGAAGCAAGGAACTCCCTGGCGTTCATCTACCAGGAAGGTCTGGGCGTTGAGAAGGACATCACAAAAGCATTCAAACTCTACAAAAATGCCGCTTCGGCAGGAAACATTAATGCTCAGTATCAGACCGGGGCGTATTATGAAGCGGGGATGGGAGTAAAAACAGATCTGAAAAAGGCTGCCGAGTGGTATGCCAAAGCGGCTGCCGGAGGCGACACCTTCGCGATGGAACGCCTCGGAATATTATACTGCATCGGATCGGCCGAGCTGCCCATCAATCCGGAATCATCGTTCAAATGGTTCCTGGAGGCGGCACTCGGAGGAATGATCGGTGCCATGCATCAGGTGGGAACATACTATTTGGAAGGGTTCGGTATCGAGAAAGACGAAGAAGAAGGGATAAAATGGCTTAAGCTTGCCGCTTCGAACGGAAGTGAAGAATCAAAAAACATGTTGTCCGATCTTAAAAAAGGAGATTACGGCAGTGGACGATAAAGAGTATGAGGATTCGGATGACATATATAATGAAGGCATCCTGCTTCTTCAAAGAAGAGATGATGCTGATCTGAAAAAGGCCGTAGAACTCTTATCGGGAGCCTGTTCTCTGGGACATATCCCGGCAAAAAGGGTTGTTGGGCTCCTATATCTGGATGGAATAGGAGTAGAACAGGATCTTAGGAAAGCATACGATCTGATATCTGAAGCGGCCGCTCATTTGGATCCCTTTGCCATGTATGCATTGGGAAAAATGTATGAGGGGGGCGTAGGCGTAGAACAGAATGACAGGGAAGCACTGTATATGTTCGCCTTTGCTTCCGAAATGGGCATTCCCGAAGCCAGAGAGGATGCTGAGAGGATCTCAGCCCGGATCGCCGAGAGAAGAGACAGGAGACTCAGGTCGAGACCCATACTCAATCTGGAGATATCGGATATTGACATCGAGGCCGTATGCTGCAGAAAGATGTTCGATGCCGTTATGAAAGGCGACATTGAGGTCGCTGAGAGACGCAACGGCACAGAACTGATAAGAGAGGGCGAGGACGGGTTTGAGGTCATCTGCAGCGAGTGTCCGTTTTGCGGAAAGCCTGTAAAAAGAGTGTCAAAAAATAAAATATACTGACCGGCACCCCGGGATGCATATTCCATTTGCCAGCTTTGAGTAAGCAGATTTTTATCGTAAACGCTCTCAGGAACATCATCCAAGAAGAAAAGAATATATGAAGTAAATGTATATCTTAAATAAACTTAATTAAAAAATAAGAACGAGTTGATAAAATGGATGGGAACATTGACATAAGAGAGCAGGTAATGCTCATGCGTGCAGTGATCGGGCGTAAGATCATGGAGATCGATGCGTACGAAGAAAAAGCTACAAACCTCACGGGCGATGAGGCAGAAAAATGCCTGAACATGATTGATTTTCTTAAAAGAGATATCCTGGGATACAAGTCAATAATCGAGGATCTCAGAGACGGAAGCATGGACCTTACCGGAGACCTTTGGGATATCGCTTCTCTGCCGGAAGACTCACTTCACCTCTACACCGATTTCTATCTCCCCGAACTCTCTGAGGAGGACCGCAACGAAGATACGAAAGCGATGGAACTCAAAGCGAAATATGCTCAGGACCTTGCAAAAGCGTATATTGTGCACATAGGAAGAATGGCGCTCACTGACCCGAATGTCATCGAAAGGATCCTTGCGAACGAAGAACTCGTAAGCCTTATCGGAAGCGCCGTTTTGGACATGCCGGAGCTCCTGGAAGCGATAGAAAAACAATACTGACGGGGCACCCGCCCCGTAAAACACTTTAATTTTACCAAATGTCCTGAGACAAATTTATACTACAAGGACATTAAGAGTTTTGTATGTTTGCGGATGCATGCGAAAAAGCAGCAAGGTACACAAGACCTTTGATCATTTCAATCAGACAGATGGATGGCAAAGTGAGTGCATCCTGCGGTGCGTTCATCATCATCAACAAAGATGGTTGGATAGTTACAGCAGGACATATGTTCGACTCCTTTGTTAAATTCCAAGGAGACCAGAACAAGATCAAAGAAGTGAATGATATCAATTCGTCGCGGCATCCGACACCGGGTTCGCCTTCCAATTTGATCCGTACAGACCCCACGTGGCTGACAAATCATTCTTTTTGGTGGGGGTGGGACGGGGTCCGGCTGGTTGAAGCATTCGTGGACAGACAGATAGACATATGCGTGGGCAGGCTGGAGCCATTTGACCCTAAATGGATAACAGAGTATCCCGTCTTCAGAGATCCTGAATCCCTCAGACCGGGAACGAGTGTATGCAGGCTCGGATTCCCATTCGCTCAGGTTGAATCAACTTTCGAAGAAGATACGAAAGCTTTCCGCATAAAGAAGGGTGTGCTCCCTCTGCCGCTGTTCCCCAATGACGGGATACATACACGGAATTTGGTCAAGGGTAAAAGCAAAGAAGGAAACCACGAGATGTTGTATGTTGAGACATCATCGCCGGGCCTGAAGGGACAATCCGGCGGCCCCATTTTCGATAAGGAAGGAAGGATCTATGCGCTGCAGGTTCAGACAGTACATTTGCCTCTTGGTTTCCAGCCGACCGCCGAATACGAGGGAAAGAGAGTGATCGAGAATCAGTTCATCAATGTGGGCCTCGGCATACACGCGAAAACTATCGAGACCATTTTGAAAGACCGCAACGTAAAATTCCAGCTCGATGGGGACAGCTACGGTTACAGGATAATCGATTGAATAAATCGCACCTATGATAATTATTAAGCTGATTACTATATTAACTTAATTAATTTTACTCCATGATTCATTAAGATATTTTTTGAATGCGTTGTAATGAAGTAACGATAATAATATATTAAGTTAAGTTATTAGCTTTATTATTTACACTATGTTACATTATAGGATCCTGTGCAAGTATATTTCAATGATAGTATGATAAAAGTATATTGAGTTAAGTTATTAGCTTTATTATTTACACTGAGTAAAAATAAATTGAAATTTTGATGTAAATCGTTCATTTTGGGGGCAAAATCGACATCACATGCAAAAAAGCCAAAAAAAGTGCAATTTCATATCAAATGTTGAAGAAAGCCCGTCAACGACGGTCTCCCGAATATCAAGTTAAACTCCCGAATACTACACAAAAGCCTGGGACTTTTCATCGATCATCGAAGATTCTCCGAAGATCCTTCCATAATGGTGCCTTAACATCCACTTTCGGGATATTCGAACACCGCGCGTCATCCTTGTATGTTTAGCGCAACGCTGAGAGAATGCATTGGATGAGAAGCCCGGGTTCGGTGCATTCTCTAGAGGCGGCAAACCCCGGACCATCCTGATGAAGTGTCAACATAACCGACCACAGGGACGTCTCCACTGTGCGCATACGAATCGGGGAAGTAATCATTCGGTACTTTCAACGATCCATAGGCGAACAGCGTTGGTTCACGTTACGAACCGGGCCCATGGCATGGGCCGTCACTCCTGTGAACAAGGCTGTCATGCATCCATATTGAAGTCAGCCATAGATTTTAGTAGATTTGATAATAATTAATGATATTAAGCTACTACATTAATTATTAAAGCTACTATACTTTGCATAGTATATCAAAAAAGATACATTGCAATTAATTAATACAATTAAGATATCAGCTTAATTAATTGTGATATATCAATTTTATTGTGCAGATCATATATTTTCTGCCAGCCAGGCCGCCGCCACCGCGAAAGCGACAAAGACCATTATCAGAACCACGAATATTGCCATCAGCTTGTTCTTTTTCTCTTGTCTCATGCTGTTCGGAACATGTATCTCTGAACATGTATATCAGTATTTACAAAACGTCAAGTTCTCGCTGGCGCATTTTCAGTTGAGAAGAGAAATAATAAAAGTGTTTGAAAAAAGGTTTGTCTTGCATTCCGTTCAGAAGATCGGGAGCTTGTTCTCGAGCGCAAGAGCGTATGCAAGGTATATGTTGAATATGAAGTTGAACAGCGCTGCTATTCCTATCAGCCAGTGCCAATAGTCTCCATCAATCAGACCGCTTAGACCTACGAATAGGAATATCAGAGCGGTCGTAACCAGGATCAGCGACAGGTTCTTTGGTGTCTTTGCGAAAATAGACCATATTATCGCAAGTACGAACACGAGCGCGAACGCTATGTTCTCATATGAACCCATTCCAATTCCTGTCATAGTGACTGCCGCACCGACAAGTGCGAACACTACGAATCCGAAATTACTGTCGGTTTTATATGCATACAAGGCCACAAGTATTATCATCAGACCCAAAAGCATGAAGAAGCCGGGTTCGGGGACGCTGTATACGTCGTTTATCCCTACCAACTGCAAAAGTGCTAATGGCAATGATACCACTGCAACCAAAAACAGACCCAATGATGTTGGATCCAAACATTTTTGGCATTCTACCATTTTGTTTCCTCCTTAAGATGAGGTATAACCTCAGCGCTAGATTCTACTTACTGAATATAAATAACCTTTGTCTGAAAAATTGAATCTTCAAAAGACCCAGATTGTTTTTTTCAAGAATTAAAATAAAAAACGCATACAAATTTATTAATGCGGCAGATTTAAAAAGTCAGGGAAAGAAATAAATATGAATTGATGTAGCATACATCCATTCACTCCAATTCATCAGGGATTTTTTTGATATTTCTCTTCTTTGAATCCCTTGTTTTGGCAGAAATAAGCTCCTGCACGCGGTTATATTCGTCGGAAGATACTGCTGTTTGTGCAAAGTGTTTTATATATAGGTCATCCCACCGCATATATCCTGCATATATAGGATTGTGAAGAATATTCCTCAGATTGTAGATGTTCCAAGGGTTTCCTCTTTTTGTCAGCTGGCCGTTCCTGTTCAGACCATATGCGATGCCGTCCATTGTATCTCCGTCCAGATATTCCTTGAATATCCCTCTGACCACGTTCAGCTCTTCAGGTACGGATAGAAGTATCCCGTTGTTCAGCATATATCCATATGGCGCATTGAATCCCATGGTTCTGCTTTCCCTTTCGGTGTTGGACATGGTCCTTGCCTTCTCTTCCATACCCAAATAGGTTCTTTCGCCGATCTGTTCGCTCTCAAGCTGCGCGATCCTTTGTATCATATCTACGACGAACCTGCCCAGGGCATTGGTCGTGTCCAGCGCTTCTGTTGCTGACACGAACATCTTGCCCATTTTGTTAAGATCGTCCATCATGTTCATGAAATTTCGGCTGTTCCTGTGGATACGGTCCATCTTAAGGACCAAAAGAACATCCCATCTGTCGTGTTCGCTCATCATCCTTTCGTATTCCGGCCTTTTTATGTTCCTTCCGGAATATCCGTCGTCTTCATAGATGTCGGCCACTTCATAATTTTCGGCAATGCAGCAATCCTGAAGGAATGCCTTTTGCGCTTCGAGAGAGTATCCTTCCACCGATTGCTCTTCGGTGGAAACCCTGACATAAAGAGCCGCTCTGTAGCGGACCTCCTCATTCGATCGGACCGTTGATCGATTCATAGATCTCCTGACCGATTATTGCTTCATGGTCTCCGCTGCGGACGATCCCGTCCCATCTGATGTAACCTGCATAGACGGGATTGTGCAGTATCTTTGATACGGACTGATGCGACCATCTTCCGCCCTTCTTTGGCTGGATCAGAGAATTGTTCAGCGTATCTGTGATGGACCTCAGCGACATACCTCCGCGGTGCATAGAATAGATATCTCTGACGACCTCTGCCTCATACTCTACGATGGTCAGTGACCCTCTTTCGTAAACGTATCCGTAGGGATGTCCGGAGCCCATATATCCGGTACCGAATTTTGCCTTCCTTACCATCCCCATCTTGACCCTGTCGCCGATCTGCTCGCTCTCGAGCTGTGCTATCCTCTGCACGATATCCATAGCGAATCTTCCCATGGGAGTGACCGTATCGAACTTCTCCTGCATGGAGCTGAACTCTTTGCCTTTGCGCCTGAGCTCATCCATCATGAGTGTAAAGTTAACACTGTTCCTGTGTATCCTGTCCATCTTCAGAACAAGAAGTACGTCCCAATTCTCATGCTCTTCCAGCATCCTTTTGTATTCCGGACGCTCCGTATTCCTTCCGGAATACCCTTCTTCCCTGTAGATGTCGGATATCATCCATTCTTTAAGCCTGCAATAGGCTTCCAGTCTTTCCGTCTGTGCGTCCAGAGAGAAACCTTCTCTTGCCTGTTCTTCAGTGGACACCCTGACATAGAGTGCTGCTCTCCGCATGGATCCCCATCCGGATACTCTATTGGTTAAAGAGTATAAAAAAACTTCAGTAGAATGATTAATCAATGTCGAACCTTAACTTACTTTATTAATGTATGTGAATTCTTACAAGAAAGAAATAATGGATTGGCACTCAGCACACCAAGATATGTTTTGAGGTCATCCGACCACTATGCTGCCGACCTCGCAGTGATTGTTTAGATATTTATCGATCTCCTTAGGATCAATGATAAAAAGATCAGATTCATAAAAATCTCTATCATTCCTTGTTACTATCGCATCTATCCCATTTCTTTTTGCTGAGAATGCTATCACCCCATCTTCATAATCATCAAAACCAGATGATAGAACTTCTATCGAGTCATCCGGAGTAATACCAATCACATTGAACATTAGCGATATCTTTTCAAGTGTTTCCCATGCTCTCTTCTTTGATTTATTTTTTGTTGTTAAATAAAAAATATCACTTAGAGATTGTACAGACACATAGACTTCTGAATTTGATCTGAAAATCGATTTCAAAGCATATTTTGACTCTCTCAAAAACGGCTCTCTTTCGAATATTATATCCATCAGAATATTAGTATCAATTAGGAACTTTGCGATCATCAAATCTCTCCATAAGAAGCTCTTCCGGATCTTTATCCAATGTTCCTCCTATGCCCACCAGCGAATCAAGCATTCTCTCTTTGGAATTTGTACTTGCAGATAGAACTGCTATCGGTCTGCCGTGTTTCACTATGTAAATATCCTCTGAAGCGGATGCATCAAGATATTTTCCCACATTTGTTCTGAATTCTGTAGCACTTACATACATATTATCATCATAATATCGTACGTTAAATTATAATAATTTCGCACTGAACATTTAAAAAAATGATTCGTGATGAACTGCGCTTCAAAACAAAAAGTGGTAAAAAAGAAGGGAAAGAGAGCTATGCTCTCTGTTAGTTTTACATCATTCCGGGCGGCATTCCGCCCGGTCCGCCGGGCCCCTGCGGCATTGCCGGCGGGGGCGACCTGCGCGCAGCGATGACATCGTCGATCCTGAGGATCATGTTGGCCACTTCCTCGGCCGAGTTTATCGCCTGCACTTTGACCCTGAGAGGCTCAATGACATTCAGTTTGAGCATGTCAACGGCTTCTCCCGTGTTGAGATCAAGACCGTAGTATTTACCATTCTTCTTCTCATGGGCGTTCTTCAGCTTTATGATGCTGTCGATCGAGTCGAGACCCGCGTTCTCTGCGAGCGTCCAGGGTATGATCTCCATCGCCTTCGCGAACTTCTCGATGGCGAGCTGTTCCCTGCCTCCTACGGACGATGCAAACTCCGAGAGTCTAAGACAGAGTTCAATCTCGGGGGCGCCTCCGCCCGCGACGATCTTCTTGTCCTCAAGCGTGATTCCTACTGTGCGCACAGCGTCGTTGACCGCTCTCTCGACCTCTTCCATCACATGTTCCGTTCCGCCGCGGATGAATATCGTCATCGCTTTGGGGTTCTTGCATTTGGTAATGAAAATCATTCCGTCCTCTCCGACCAGCTTCTCTTCGACGAGCCCGGCCGTTCCGAGGTCTTTCTTGGTTATCTCCGAAATGCTTCCCACAATGTTTCCGCCCGTGGCCTTCGCAACGGCTTCCAGGTCGCTCTGCTTGAGTCTCCTGCATCCGAGTATGCCGGCCTTGGCGAGATAGTGCTGAACAAGCTCGTCGACACCTTTGGACGTTAATACGACGCTTGCCCCGACCTCTTTGATCTTCTCGACCATCTCTTTCATTGTGTTCTCTTCTTCCTGCAGGAAAGCGGACATCGCTGCGGGGTCGGTGATCTGTATCTGAGCGTCAAATTCAGTTTTCTTCACTTCGAGGGGTGCGGCGAAGAGCGCGATCTTTGCGTTCTCCACTTTCTTCGGCATGCGGGAGTGCACTGGTTCTTTGTCGATGACCACTCCTTCGATGAGATAAGTGTCCCCGATGACGCCTCCGACCTTCTTCTCTATGCGTATGTTGTCAGTATCGACCTTTCCGTTCTCTGCGACGGCCTTTGCCGCTTTTACGATGATCTCCGCGAGGGCGTCATGCTCTTCGCCGACGGATTTCCCTGTCAGCGAGGTAACGGCGACCTTTTTGAGGATCTCGTCCTTTGTTGCGTCCACCGCTATTTCGTTAAGAACTTCGACCGCTTTGTCCGCGGCCATCCTGAATCCGCTCGTTATGACGGTGGGGTGGATCTTTGCGTCAATGAGTTCCTCAGACTGTTTGAGGAGTTCTCCTGCGATTACGACGGCGGTCGTCGTGCCGTCGCCGCATTCGTTGTCCTGTGTTTTTGCGACCTCGACAACCATCTTTGCTGCGGGGTGCTGTACTTCGATCTCTTTGAGGATCGTCACACCGTCGTTTGTTATTACGACATCTCCGATGGTGTTCACAAGCATCTTGTCCATTCCTTTTGGTCCGAGCGTGGACCTTACGGCGTCTGCCACAGCCTTGGCGGCTGCAATGTTGTTGAACTGAGCCTCTTTGTCTTTGCTTCTCTCTGTGCCTTCTCTCAGCACAATGATCGGTTGGTTTCCGTTCGCATACATAGGATATAATCTCCCTGATTTTAACTATTGGTAATTTTGTTCTTCTATATTAATATTCTTAATGAAAGACTTTGAAAATACATCTGTTCAGAACTTTGTTGGATAAAGAAATATCAGGCGGGGACGGGGCCCCCGTCCCTGCTTGGTAAAAAGTTCAAAGTTGTTTGTTCGGGATACGTTTGCGCGAATCCCTGTGTTCCCTGGCAGTCTGAAATCTTCTCAGATGCCGTCCTCCTTCCTTCTTCCGCGCAGAACGAATAATGCCAAGAGGAACAGGATCACCAGAATCACTATCGCGATCACTATCCACAGGATAGTGTTGTCCCCGCCTTCCTTCGCGAAGGAGAGTTTCAGGTTCAGAGAGGAGGTCACATCATCGAATACCACTTCGGACGTGCTCTTTGCGGACGGCGTCTCCCACTTGTCGAACCTGTAACCGTCGTCGGCGGTCGCTCTTATGACCACATTCGCACCCAGCGGGAGGTTGTTCACAGGCGAGACATATCTTTCGAAGGGTGCCGCGTTGATGCTGTATTCGGCATGACCTCCTCCGGAGATGCTGATCGTCAGGATGATGCCTGTTGTATTCTGGCCGGGTGCGCTCCTCACTTCTATCGTGTGGTTGGAGTACACGTTCGTGAAGGTGTAGCTGCCCTGATCGATCTGAGCTGCGGTCAGAGGTACAGCGTCAACGATCACTGAGGATATGTGATATCCCGCATTGGCCGAGAAAGTGAAGGTCTTGCTTTCGCCGCCGGCGGCAGCCACTTTACCGCTGGGTGATATAGAGGACGCCGCA
>WQTN01000116.1 GCA_009786295.1 Methanomassiliicoccaceae archaeon | reverse complement strand
TATAAGTCATATGTCAAAAAGAAATCCTGGTTCATTCTGGTTTGCGTGCTAGTTCTCATCTTGGGAGTAGTCATAACTGCCAACATCGGCGACATAGACATATCTTTCTTTGATGTGATAAAGTATATTTTCACACTTGATGCCTCGGGACAGGGACAATATGTATGGAACATACGAATGATTCGTATCTTTGCCTGCATATTGACTGGTGCGGGATTGGCAGTTGCCGGAGTGGTCATGCAGAGCATCCTCCGGAATCCTCTTGCCTCTCCCTACACACTTGGACTGTCAAACGCCGCAGCATTCGGCGCCTCGTTCGCCATAATATTCCTGCAGGCAGGTACAAGTTTCACTTCTTCGGTGTCGATAAGCAATCCGTACATCACAACGATCAGTGCGTTCCTATTCAGCCTTCTGGCGACCGCCATAATATTAGTGCTTACTAAAGTTACAAAAGTAAGCGCTGAAACAATGGTGCTTGCCGGGATCGCGATCAGCGCCATGTTCACTGCCGGCCTGACATTCATGCAGTACATAGCATCAGATATGCAGCTGGCGAACATAGTAAGCTGGACATTCGGCGATATGGGCAGAGCGACCTGGGAATGGGATATTATTGTCTTTGCCGTGCTGCTGCCTTGCGCCATGTATTTCATATACCGCAGGTGGGATTACAATGCGATCGACTCCGGCGAGGAGACGGCAAAGGGGCTGGGCATAAATACCGAAAGGGAAAGGATCATCGGAATGGTCCTCTCTGCTTTGATATCGGCTGTCGTCGTCTCATTCTTCGGAATAATAGCTTTCATAGGTCTTCTTGGTCCGCATATAGCGCGTATGATCATAGGCGGCGACCACAGATACCTGATCCCTGCTGCAATGATCATCGGCGCAATGATAATGCTTGCTTCATATATTATCGGAATGAACGCCATGAGCCCAATGGTCCTGCCGGTAGGAATAATCACATCAATGCTTGGCGGCCCGTTATTCATATATCTGCTGATCAGGAGGTACAGGTGATGCTGCTGGAAGTGAACGGGATCGAGTTCTCTTATAACAGTACGCCAACGCTGGAGAATGTTTCCTTCAGTGTTGAAAAAGAGGAGGTCCTGACGCTTCTCGGGCCGAACGGCGTCGGAAAGACAACGCTCCTGAAGTGCCTGAACAAGGTGCTTGAGCCTAAAGGAGGAAGCGTGATGATAGACGGCGAGGACATCCACAAGATGAGCAGCAGAGAAGCCGCGAAACAAATGGGATATGTCCCCCAACGAGGAGAGGTCTCGAGGATGACCGTCTTTGATGCGGTCCTTCTCGGAAGGAGGCCGTACATAGACTGGGATGCTACAGAGAAGGACCTCAGGCTTGTCGGCCGCATCGTCGACCTGATGGGGCTGAAGAACCTCTCCCTGAGATATGTGGATGAGATCAGCGGCGGAGAGTACCAGCTTGTGCAAATAGCCAGAGCGCTCGCGCAGCAGCCCGATGTCATCCTCATGGACGAACCGACAAGCAGTTTGGACATCTCGAATCAGCATATGATCATGCGAACAATCAGAAAAATAGTTCAGAAAAATCATATGGCGGCGGTAATGACCATACATGACCTCAACCTTGCCGTGCGCTATTCAGACAAATTCGTTCTGATGCATGAAGGAAGGATATTCGCGGCGGGAGGCCATGAGATAATCACGCCCCAGAACATAAGGTCCACATATCATGTGGATACATTTGTTGAGAAGGTCAACGGAATACCTGTAATAATACCTAAATGAGGATCCAAAATGGAACACGGACACTGCAAAAATCACCATGACCCAGCGCCTGGAGAAGATCAGAAAGAGTTCTTCGATAAGCTTGCCGATGAATGGGACAAAATCTCTATTCACGAAGAGAAAAAGGTCCGCTACATAACATCTCTCCTTAACCTGAAAGGAAATGAGAGGATACTTGATGTCGGGACAGGCACGGGCGTGATGATACCTTTCTATGAAGAATATCTGACGACGGGTTCGGTCCGTGCAGTGGATTTCTCCGAGAGAATGATACGCAGATGCAGAGAAAAATTCCCTTCGTCCGAACATCCCAATATCCTATTCGAGGCCGCCGACATCTATGATCTGGCATATGAAAAGGAATTCGAAGTTGTCGTGAGCTACTCATCCTTCCCTCATTTCACCGATCATCAGAGGGCGATCGGCATATTTGCCAAGGCATTGAGGTCCGGCGGCATATTTGCCATTGCCCACTCCTCATCCCGCGACCATATCAATCATGTCCACAGCCACAGCAGCCGCCATATTCAGAAGGATGTGCTGCCGTGCATAGAAGAACTGAGATCTATGTTCGATAAAGCCGGCTTATCTGTTATCTTTGAGCAGAGCGATAGTGAATATCACATCATTATCGGCAAAAAACAATGAAGTTCTTTGTTTCATTTATACCATTCAGGTAACTGCATCTTTGTTTCCGGGACAAGAGCAGTATACCTCCAGATGCTAAACAACGGGATCTTTTTCACTGCGCCGTCATCTGCTGCGTCCAACGACGTGATGATTGCAATCTTTGGTTTGAACCGGTCGATATATGCACACAGGCTTTTTGAAGATGCTTTTCTGCCAGACTTCACTTCGATCGGTATAGCATCCGTACCATGCGGGACAATGAAATCGACCTCTGCTGTCCCCTCCGACCTCCAAAAGAACGGAACTGTTCTATTAACGGACACTAACTCATTATGGACATAATTTTCTACTATGGCTCCTTTGAACAACTCTGAGCCTTTTGCATTATCTGTATCGAAACAGGAATTCAGTTTCATCATCCTGCGAAGAATACCAACATCGGACATGTAGAGTTTAAAATATGTATTATCGGCAAACATTGCCAGCGGCATGCGTGGAGGATTCACGAGTTTCACCTTGTACAGCAGACCGGCGCTGATAAGCCATTGCAACGCATCTTCTAGATCGCTTGCCCTTGCTCCTGTTTTCACATGACCGAACATGAACTTTTTATTCTCTCTGGCCAGCTGTCCCGGCACAGAGTTCCATATCAGCAGGAGTTTTTCTACTATCCCTGCAGCATGTTTGGAGAAGTCCTTCTCATAATCCTTTGTGATAAGATCAAGGATTCTATCGACTTTTTTGATGTCTCTGTCATCCATCCAAGACATTACTGCAGCCGGCATCCCTCCGATGGTGAGAAACAAGTCCAGATAAAATTCCAGTCTGCTTGCAAACGGAGCCAAGAAGTTGTCTGTAGGATCAAATTTGTCCATCTCTTCTACAAGAAGATCCTCTCCGTGGGCAAGAAGAAACTCTTTGAAATTCATAGGGAACATTTGTATCCTGTCCACCTTACCTACGGGGAAGGAATGGGGTTTTGTCATAATCACTCCGAGAAGGGAACCTGCGCAAGCGATGTGGTATTCAGGGGCGTCCTCGCAGAAATACTTCAAAGAAGTCAATGCTCTGCCGCAGGCTTGTATCTCATCAAAGATTATCAGCGTCTTTCCCGGCTCTATTTTCTCACGGGAGAAGGTCACCAATCTTGCCAGTATGCGATCGGTATCGAGGTTCGGCTCGAATATCCCTATAAGATCATCGTTACCCTCAAAGTTAAGATAGACCACATTGTCATAATTCTTTTTTCCGAACTCTTTCAGCAGGTATGTCTTGCCGCACTGCCTTACACCTTCCAGTAACAGCGGTCGGCGTTTCTTGTCGTTCTTCCATTCCAGCAGTTCCTCGTAAGCAAGCCTGTACACATATTGCTATATGTAAAATTTGTTTATTATTCTTTTGCCGTTTCTGCATTTTTGCACCCTAGTTTTAGCGGTTTTGGTACATTTTTACTACATGATTTTAGCCATTTCAGTACATTTTTACACCCTAGTTTTAGCGGTTTTGGTACATTTTTACACCATAAGTTTAAATTTTTATTTACACGCAACGCAGTTTGATACAATGCCCGCGACCGTCTTTGAATCAGATCATTATCATCGAATCTGCAAAACGGAACTTACAACAGACGCCACAAACTGCTTGCTTGAAAAAGGAACAGTGCTCTGGTCGGGATTTGAACCCGAGTCGAAGCCTCGAGAGGGCTTCATGATTGGCCGCTACACTACCAGAGCTTACCCCACCATTACGATTTCACTAATAAAATTTTCTAACGTCAGAGGTCATTGAAGGTAATGTCGGGACGGTATGGTGCACTCCTTTTGTGCTCCATCATTTTAACTGTGTTTTTTATCTCCAGGATCTTCGATGTGTCTATCTTTGCGTCTTTCGCGATCTCTGAATCAGACAGCCCAAGTGTCATGCCGTTCAGCACAATGTCCAGATCGCGGTACGTTATGCCCATCTCGTCCTCGTCGGTCTGCCCTTCCCAGAGACCGGCCGTCGGTACCTTTTTGATGACCTCTTTCGGGACGCCTATCATCTCTGCCACCTGCCACACCTGCGTTTTGTAAAGGCCGATGATGGGATAGAGGTCGGACGCTCCGTCCCCGGATTTTGTGAAATATCCCATCATGCACTCGCTTCTGTTCATGGTCCCCGCTACGAGATAATTCATTTTCTTTGCTCTGTTGTACAGTACTATCATCCTGCACCTTGCGGAGGTGTTTCCCTTTTCCAACAGCGCCGCCGGGCTTGACGAGAACATTCCGGCAAACAGGTCTATCGCTGGCTGCACATCGATCACCTTGTATTGGGTACCCCACAGCCTACTCAGGTCCTTTGTCAGAACATGGTCCGCAAGCGGCGTGACAGAGGACGGCATGAATATATTGAGAACATTCTTCGCACCTATGGCGTCTGCACAGAGTTTTGTGGTCACTGCAGAGTCCAGACCTCCGCTGGCGCCTATCACGAGACCTTTGCTTCCCGTGTCCTTCACAACACCTCTTATAAAGCCGACTATGACATCGATGTCCTCCTTCGTGATTGTGTGAACTGTTCTGCCGACCATGTCGATAAATATCATTTTGTTTATTAATTAACCTATATCCAAGATGTTATGTCCTGACGACCGATTTTCATAGACAATAATGATAACGGGCGATTAATCACATACGAAAAAATATTTTGTATCACTTAATAACACACTTTAAATAATTCGTATGCATTAGGATTTATTGCGGAAATACCGCAACGGAGATAACTGCATGTGGTTGATCATGTTCGCTGTGGCTGCTTTGATAGTCACTTATTCATATCTTGAAAATAGCAAAAGATATGGTCTCAGAAATCTTGCACTGGTGCTCTGGGCAACAACTGCCATGATTTTTATTGATCATACTTTGGGGTGGCTTATGGAGGGAGGAGACTATTTCGATATTGGAATAGAACCATTCATTCTAAGCATAGCGATGATTATCCCCATATTCGCAGTATGGGAAGCTTTCTTTTTGAAAAATAAAATTACCAGATATGGACTGGTACAGGAGGATAAATAATGGCATGTTTTATTGTAGCGGCCGCTGTTGGAGTGGCTACTGTTGTATTCCGGCACAAAGTGCCTGAAAAATATCATATCGAATGGCTGAACTTGATGATATGGGGGTCTGTTCTGGCATTGCTGGTGGAGCATATTTGGCACGGCGAGATTGTTCCATGGTTCCCGTTCCTCACCGCGATGAGCAGTTCTGGAGATACTGTTGCCATGTTGCACGAGATGGCCTATATCGGAATACCGATGGTGCTTACAGTTACCGCAATATGGGGGGCAATGGTATATTTTGTGAACAAATGGCCTCAAAGTACAACTGCTACTGCAGATATTGCCGCATAAACCCATTAAGCCGGCTGGACCGGCTTATTATCATTTTTCCAAAGATAGCACACTTGCATAAGTTTATGTCCCAGCATAATGATTATGCATCATGGGATTGAGATTGGCCTTGTGCCAGTATCAGGCAGAGATAGGCGATGTGGGCGCAAACCTCAACAAGATCATGACCGCGGTCTCGCAGACAAAAGCGGATGTATACATTTTTCCGGAACTGTTCCTGACAGGATACGGAGCCGACTACTCCTCGCTTTCGGAAGATGTGCAGTATGCCGTTGATAAGATCAGACTCTGGTGCCTCGAGAAGGATGTCGCTGTACTTGTGGGTGCTCCGTCATACCGTTCCAACGGCATCAGAAACTCTTTGCTTTTCATCACACCGGGCGACACGGCGAGATATGATAAACTGTACCCTACCAGTATCGGGATATGCAACGAGAAGGAGTTCATCAGAGGGGACAAACCGATGCTGTGCCCATTCAAAGGCATGACCTTCGGCCTGTCCGTTGGCTACGACATCTTCTTCCCGGAGGTATTCAGTAACTATGCCCTCGCCTGTGCGGACCTTAATATCTGCATCGCAGCTTCTGCCGCCCAGTCCAAGCCTTACTATGACAGGATCCTGCCTGCTAGATCCCTAGAGAATCTTATCTACACAGTGTTCGTCAACAGCGTTGGCAGCTCCGGGGATCTGAAGTTCTACGGGACGTCGGGGCTTATCGGCCCGTTGGGCGATACCATAAGCGAACTTGGCAGCGGAGAGGAGATCCGCTGCGTGTATGTTGACAAAGATGTCGTCGCCAATGCCAGAAAGGAAAGGAAACATCTGGATGACAGGAGGATCGACATCAACTGGCGTCCGGACGGTTTGTGATCATCTGCATATGTCTGTGATCTTTCCCATCCAGTCCTTCGATGACAGCGCATGCTGATGCATGTATGTTCCCAAAGCATTCCTGCGGACCATGCCGTCCTTTCCGTCGGTCAATCCGCTGCCTCTGAGAATATCGAATCCGAATTCGCATTCAGGCCGCGGACTGACCGTCGAATAATGGAACTCGTGCCCTCTTACCGTACCGTCAAACAATCCGCATTTTTTGTTGGCCCTGGCTATTACGTAAGAAGGGCCGTGCCTTTTTCCGATCATGTCTGCCTCGGCATCAAAGATGCCTGCTGTCTCATAGATTATGCCGTCGGCTTTGACGGATGTGCACAGCGGGAGCATTCCTCCGCACTCGCCTATTATCACCTTGCCGTCGTCGCAGGCTGTTCTCAGACCTTGGAAGAAATCCCTGTTCTCCGACAACCATTCCATGTACAGTTCGGGATATCCTCCTCCCAGATAGTACATGTCTGCATCGGGAAGCGGATCCCCGTTCAGCGGACTGAAATATTCTATCTTTACTCCGGAGGCGGTCATGCACTCGATATTCTCCCGATAGTAGAAGCAGAAAGCATCATCCATCGGCACTGCGGCCGTAAGCCCGGAATCTCTTCTCACATATGGGCAGCTAATCTCATCCTCCTGCGAGCCGCAGCAGATGTCCAAAAGTTGGTCAATGTCCACTCCGTCGGCAATACCTTCCATGCCATCAAGCACATCTTTGTCCGATGACCTCTCCGCGCTCAGCCCGAGATGCCTCTCCTGCACCCTGAGGTTGACATCCCTTCTTACAATCCCCAATACTCTTGTTCCGGAATCCTCCATCGCATCCTTCAGCTTACCCTCATGCTGTGCCCCCGATACATTATTGAGAATAACTCCGGCTATGTCTATTTCCTTGTCATAGGACCTGAACCCGTTCACAATGGCAGCGGCGCTTCTCGTAAGTGACCTTGCGTTGACCACAAGCACCACCGGGAGCCCCAGCAGTTTTGCGATCTCTGCCGTCGATCCGGAGTCATCCTTTCCGGATTGTCCTTCGAACAGCCCCCGCACCCCTTCGATAATGGAGATGTCTGCATCCTTTGAACCATATGCTGCAACATTCTTTACAACATCCTTTGACATCATGAAAGAATCCAGATTCCGAGAGTATCTTCCTGTGGCAGCCCTGTGATACATAGGATCAATGAAATCGGGGCCTACTTTGAATCCCTGGACCTTCATTCTTCTGGAGAGCTTCCTCATCAGCCCCGTGGCGATCGATGTCTTGCCCACGCCCGACCCTGTGCCGGCGATCACTATTCCTTTCATCGGATGTCCTTCAGCATTTCTCTGATGGTGTCTCCGGTCTCCGTCGGCACTATCCTTCTTACATTCATTACCATCTGATGCGACGATATTTCTCCTACGGCGTCATATCCTTTCGAAAGATAATTCGACAGCTGCCTCGGCTGGTCCGTTATCAGTATCTGGCTCTTGTTCAGATCGGGATATGCGTGGGGTATCCCTGCTATCACAAGCAGATCCGGAGAGTGCCTGTCGACGGCTTCCTTGAGATCCTCTCCTATCACCGCATACTCATCCAGACCTCCCACTATGTCCACCGATATCTCTTTCGCACTTAACTCCGAAAGAATGTCTGCTGCATATCTTCTGATCCTCGGAAGCCCTTTCTGCGGGTCGAGATTTGATATGTTTGCCACTGTTCCTCCTAACTTCTTACATGCCTGGTCTGCAGCAAGGAAAAGGTCTGAGAACCGATATGCCAGCTCTTTCTTTGATATCGACATTACAACAAGTTTTCCATCGTTTGAGAGACAGTCGATGATCCTTTTTGCAACACCCATCTTCGTGGGGCCGCTGGAAGGCTGGAGATACGGAACGGATGCCATCCCTCTCTCCTTCTCCATATCTGCGGCCATGGACAGAAGATGCTTCTGACGTTTCGCCTCTTCTTCGGATATCAGCCCGGCCTTTGCCGATGCTTCAACGGCCATTATTGCGCCGGCAGTGTTATTTCCCATACAGCCGTGGCAGTCCACCGATATCACCTTGCAGCCAACGCCGGATCTTCTTACTGATGCCTCCATGTCCTCCCCTATTATCATGCTGGAACATGTTCCGATGACCGCCATGGATTTGGGGGAGAACATCCTCTCTGCCTCTCTGAGTATATTGCCCAGCTTATCCGATGCCCCGAATATCAGGTCATCATCGTTCATTGCGGTGGTGACAACCCTTATCCCGGCTTCCTCTATCATCCTTGATGCCATGAATCCGCATCCCGGCGGTCCGTGTATCACAACAACATCAACGTCTATGTCTCTCAGCGTATACAGAGCGGCTATTATCGGATTCGGGCGTGGATGGATGTTCATTGATATCCCTCCTTGATCAGTCTTACGATGATGCTTTTGCCATCGGGCATGCATTCGCCTGCTAGGCAGAACCCTGCGCCTTTCTTTTCTGCCATATCTCTTATCTGTTCCACATCCATTTTTTCACAGACCTTGCGGTTCACGGGGTCCATTATCAGCAATGCATCTTCGACTGCGCCCATTCTCTCCAGAGTATCGAGTATTTTCGCTGCAGACATGTGAGATATCCCCGGGTTTCTCTCTGTTATCTCCCATCCTTTCCCGTAACGCTTTAACTCTCCTCTTCCCGGAACTCCGTTGAATGTCTCCAGCCCTTTTACGACCTGGTCGGCGGGGATCCCCATCTCATGGCATACTTCCAGAACCGCCTCGATGGTGTCCGTGTATTGCAGGTGCAGATAGCTTCCCGGCAGACTGAGATCATGCCTGCCGCAATAATCTATTGAGATTCTTGCCGGTTTTCCTATCTCTGCACTTTCTAAGAAGCTCACTCTTCCTCCGAAGCAGATCAATGGTTTGCGATATGCGCTCCATATAAGGGATTCTGAGCGCGGAACTATGTTCTTCCCATCCGATAATATCGAGGCTTTAGCATCGGAGGCCTTTCTTGTGTTTGCAGCTATGCCGTAATCCTCCGCGAGGTTCGTAATTACCGACAGCTCAGCTTTGCCGCTGCCTCCGAGCGATACTTCGGCTATCACCGTATCGTATCCCTCCGGAAGCCTCAGCAGGGACGGCGGTGCGATACTGACCTTTTTTTCGATCTCGTGCTTTCCGTCTCTCCACGCGCCCTGGCCTCTTGAGGTATGCAGGAATATGCTCCTGCCGTCCAGCGACAGGATGTGCGCCAGCAGATAACAGCAGCTGGTCTTTCCTTTTACTCCGGTCACCTCGATCCTGGATCTCCCGTCCGACAGCTCGCCGACCGCTTCGTGGAACGTCTTTCTTTCGCTGTATTCCACACCGTCCAAGAACACATCCGGACAATGCACGGGCATCAGAAGGAGATCATAGCGGCCTTCATGCGCTTTGCTGCGGACAGATATTCCGTGCTCCCTCAGCTCCGATATTACTTCCTCTTTTGCTATGCCGTAGACGTCCACGCATTCTACCGAGTATCCTTTTTTTGCATATTCCAGTGCGAGTATCTCTCCTCCGTGCACAATGTCCAAAATAAGCACTTTCATGCCGATTCCCTGCCGAGGATCTTTTTCGCTATTATGTCTGTAAGCCTTGGGTCGCTTCCTATGGGTGCGGCGTACTTCACGGTCACGTTGCGGCCGTCATGGGCGAACACATCCTCCGCAATGCCGTCCCTGAGCCTTATCTTTCTAGTGATATCATGTTTCAGATGGGCACCGAGGGATATGAACAGAGGCAGGACGATTATCTCATCGGTCCCCTCGGACACCATTTCGCCGAACACATCCTCGACGGTAGGTTCATCGAATTCGTTGAAAGCGGGCCTGATATTGCTGTATCCCATCCCCTTCAGTTCATTCACCTGAAAAAGTATCGTCTCCTTGTTGTACGGAAGCCTCGACCCGTGGCCGACCACCATGATCCCTCTGTTTCCTCCTGCGGTGCTCAGTTCTTCTATTCTCTCGGAGAGTATGGCGGCCAATGCGGGATCTTTGCCGAAGGGCATCTCGTACTTTATACGAATCATTTTTCCATCGACATCGGCCGTTGCCGAATGAGCGCCTGAAGGTATGCCGAGCTTGTTCGGTATGTCTCTTGTTATGTGAAGGCCTGAGGCAACGAAGAAAGGTATCGCTATCACCTCATCTATTCCGTCTGCGGCCATTTCTTTGAGAACATCGTTGACAAGAGGGTATGTCGTCTCGTTGAACCCTATGTAGATGTTCTTGAATCCTTTTTCCTCAAGCCTCCTCTTCTGTTCTTCCATGATCCATTTATTGTAATTGTATCTGGACCCGTGCCCGATTATCATTATCCCATTTTTCATTTCGATCACTCCTGCGGCCTCATTGCATATCGCGCAGAGACATCGCGCAAACTCCCTTCCGCATCATGGGATAATCTGACCGCCGTGTCTGCCAGTTCCGCATATAGTTTGGAAAGCTTTGAGTCGGGAGCTCCTTCCGCTACTGTCTTGCCCATTGCTTCGCACTGCTGCACGGTCTTGTCGCGGGGTATTCTCCCTATGACATTTGTTCCCATCTCGGACGCTGCTCTGTCTACCGTCTCATCCTCTTCGTCTATCCCTCTCGAGTTCTGTATAATCCCCCCGAGCGAGGCGTATCCGTCCCTGCCCATGTCGGATATTGCTGTCGCGATGTTGTTCGCCGCATAGAGCGACATCATCTCTCCGGATGACACGATGAAAACATCCCTGGCGAACCCGTTCCTTATCGGCATGGCGAATCCTCCGCATACCACATCCCCGAGCACATCGAATAGTAGAATATCAGGAGATATCTTCCCGATCACGTTCTGTTTTTCCAGATGTTCGAACGCTGCTATTATTCCCCTGCCGGCACAGCCGGAGCCGGGCCTCGGCCCTCCGCATTCGGCACAGTAGCATCCGCTCGTCCCCATGACGACCGCCTCCTCTGCCGGCTTTCCGTGCTTCATCGTATCCAGGATCGTCGGCGGGGACCTGCCGCTGAGAAGCAGTTTTGTCGAGTCCGCTTTGGGATCGCACCCTATCTGCATGACCCTGTACCCCTGCCTGGACAAAGATACCGTGAGATTGGATGCAACAGTGGATTTTCCAATGCCCCCTTTGCCGTAGAGTGCAATTTTACGCATAACAACGTATCTTTGATATCATATTTAGTAATATTTGTTACCTAATATCGTGTTACTGAAAAGCATCCAGAGAAAGGGCGGACCCTGAACACTTAGGAATTCGGATCGGATGCAATTCAGAAAGGTATTAATTCAGGAATAAGTTTGTAGGCGCCGAGCCGAGATAGTCTAGCCCGGTACGGCGCGAGCCTGGAAAGCTCGTGGGA
>WQTN01000115.1 GCA_009786295.1 Methanomassiliicoccaceae archaeon | reverse complement strand
TTTTCAAGACCGGCGCCGTGGGCCAGGCTTAGCTACCTCCGCTTAAGTCGTCAATAAAGTGTTCATATTTAACTCAACCGTTGACCGCAGACGACGGTTTTACGCTTGGCCAAACCTTCTCTATGTAACCGGACATCGCTGCGAACCACAGGACCTCTATAAGCAAAGATATCGCACACGGGATGGCGGCTTCCGCAATGTTTCCGAAAAGAACGAAGCACAGCGCTACAGCGAGGCCGGAGTTCTTCCACACGGCCATTGAGATGTATACGATGCCGTTGTCTCTGTCCGTACCTCTTTTCTTCATCAGATAGAGCATTATCAGGCTCACACCGAATATGCGGACCGCACATGCTGTTATGATGATCATAACAATACCAGGCTCGGAGAACAAATATTCTCTGTTCTGTCCCAGCGACAAGATGATCATAACGAATATCATGATGTTTATCACGACCATTTTGGCTGTTCTGCTTATCTTCACTCTCTTCATCGGGACCGACGCCGCCATAGGCACGGCGACGAACAATATCACATAAGAGAAGATCTTCAAGACGCTGACCGATTCCCCTATGATCGTCTTCGTTATGAACGGCGTCAGTATCAATGCTATGAGATATATCACAGCAAGCGCGAGCACACACATGACCGTGTTCCCTCTGAGGAAGAAGGACATCATGACGCAAGAAACCGCACAGGGGACGGCCGCAAGCAGGACCCAGCCGTTCCAAATGTTCGGATGATCAGCGATAAAAAGAGATCCTATGAGCAGTGCTGTTCCAGTCGATATGATGAAACATGCCGCCGTTGCATATATTATCTGGTTTCTGTTCTTTTTGAAATTTTCCGTATTGAAAGTGAGCCCGTCCATCGATAACGTCATTTGAACAATGAGGACTATTACCACCAGCGTCGAAGAAAACTCGCCGACCGGCCCGATGATGAGCGCGCAGACAATACCCAGTATTATCCAGAATCTTATGTTGGAAAGGATGTTCACTGCGGCCATGATCGCTCCCTCTTCAACCGATATGTGCAGTCGGAGTTAAACATTCATCTCTTGGCAAAGAAGTCGACCGCATCCCTGACGGGATTCTTTGACAGGACCGCCTCCAGCTGCCTTTGGTACTCTGATGTTCTTGAATCGAGTATCACCGCCATGCCGTAATCGGTCTCGTTCCTGATCATCCTGCCTATGGCCTGCCTCATCTTCCTTACCGCCGGAACCTCGTTAGTGAATTTCCATCCCATTCCCGGTCCGTACCTTGCATCGAACATCTCCGACATGGCTTTCTGTTCAAGCGACGGCGGAGGGAACGGAATGCCGACTATGATAGTGAAACATAGCTCTTCGCCTGGGAAATCTATCCCTTCTGCGACCGATCCGCCGATAACGCTGAAGAATACGCCGTTGGAGCCTCTTCTGAAGGCCTCAAGAGCCCTCATCGTCCTTTTCTGCTGGCCGGATTCCTCCCAGAACAGAGGTTTGTCGATATCGGCTTCCAGGGACGGGCGCATATCCTTCATCATTTTATAAGAGGAAAAGAACACGAGAGCGTTCTTGTCGACCACATTGCATAGGACCGCGATCTTCTTTTCTATGCGGGTCATCATCTCCGGGTCCCTTTTGTCATACTTGGTGGTCACATCATCCACATACACGACGGATCTGTTCTCTTTAGGAAACGGCGACGGATACGTCCTGGCAATGGTGTTTCTCGGGAGCCCCATTATCTTGTAATATTGCTCAAGGGGCTGAAGCGTCCCTGACATGTGCACGGCGCCGTTCTGTTCCTGCATGAATGTCACGATGTCAGATGGGTCGATGCATGCGGCGAAAAGATATTCTCCGTTCTCGGACGTTTTCACGGACCTTACGTATCTGTCATTGTCGGACATCATCCAGTCCTTCATAGCAACGCCGAGCGTATATATTTCTGAGATGGAAAAGTCGCCCTTGTCGGCCATGGCGTCCATGCGCTTTTCGCCTACGCTTATGATGTCCTCTATCAAAGTGTTCAGTTCGCTGTGGTTGATGCCGAAACGTTTCATCATCATGTTCTCTACGGCGTCCTTGCCGAGCCTGAATTCTGTTTTTCCAAACGGTATGTTTTCGGTGGCCAGCTGCCTGACGGCGTTCTTAAGGTACTTGATGATATCTTCTGTTTTCACGCCGCTGAGTATTTCGGCGGTCTGTGTAACGGTGCATTCCTCTGCGGCGGCTTCGATCATCTTTGATGTTATGGAGAAGCTCTCTTGACTCCTTGCCGCGTCGATAATGTTGTGCGCCTCATCGACTATCAGCAGCAGCGGAACTTCCTCCCCTCCCAGATTGGCTATGAAATTTGTCCTGATGTCCTCCGAGAGGATGTGCACGTACGGTGCGACCACAACATCCATCTCTTTCATCAGGATCTTTTTCATCTCATACGGACACACGCCTGCCTTCTCGCAGTGTGCGTCCAGTTCTGCAGATGTGGGGAATTCGCGAAGACAGAACCCCATGACGTTGTTGACCTCTGCCTTTATTCTTTCAAAGAACCTGCAGCCGCCGCGGTCATCGTTCATGCTCTTTCTTTTTCTTTCGTCACACATCAGAGACAGTACGTTCGGCGGCAGGTCATCCATCCCCTCCTTTGCGAAAAGAGGGCAGGATTTGTTCCTCCCTGTTATCGTTATTCCGGAGACATGTTTGATGGAAGATATTGCTTTCAGCTCCCTCATGACCTGATCGGATTGGGAAATGGTCCTTGTGAGGTACACTATCCTCTTGCCTGTTCTCTTTGCGTGCTCGAGTCCTGCGGCGAGTGAAACGATCGTCTTCCCGGTGCCTGTACCGGATTCCATAACGATGTGCCTTCCTTCATCGAGAGCCCTTCTGATGTCGGCTATGATCTCCATCTGCATCTCTCTCGGCTCATATGGAAGAAACGGTGCTTCCGGATTCTCCTTCTCGACGAATTTCTTCTTAGGCTGTACAGAGCCTGCCGTGAACTGATCCAGCCCCTGTTCGGATGGTCTGTCAATATTCCGCCCGCACGAACCGCATTTCTTCTGGTTGGGAAATACCATTGAGCCGCAGTTTGAGCAGAATGAGCCGTCCATCGGACCTTGTAAGCAAGCCCGTCTTATAATGTTAATCGGGAGATGTCCGAAAGTGTATGGCGATATTTAATGAATAAAATCATATGATTTGTTCGTAAGTAAAAGAGTCTGGAAAGCTCCAAAGTTTTCCGATTTGTGAGAATGAAAGCGAACAAAAGGTCAAAGGTCCGGTATCGCGCAGAAACCGCCAGCCTATGTCACTATCCAACTGGGGCAGGGAGCCTGCGGGAAGCGGATGCATTTGTGTGCGCTCCCCTGATGTCCCGTTCTCTCGCCTATTGTTCTTTCATTCTCCATCCTCCTTTTGCCCGTTTGGAGGACATAAAAACCATCTTTTTGTTGGTATATAAACGGTGCTGGGATTTTTTTCCCCACGAAACATCCAGCCGCCGTGCCCTTATTCTCCGCTATGGTATACGCCGAAAAGGAGACAGTTATCGTTTTTGTTATTGTTTACTTAATCCACTGTAAAAGTACACATTTTTGGCAGAAAACCCCTATTGGATGTTTGAAAGAGAAAAAAATACGAGCGTTCGTTAAATATTAACCTGCGCGATATTACTCCGCTATCCTTTCGACCTTTTACGGTCGGAAGTTAAAGAGAGGAGTAAGAACGCATGAGGTCCCTGAAAGTCAAACTGGCGCTGTCCGTTGCGATAGGAGTATTGGCCGTTGCGATGGTGCCTGTGATAGGCCTCACTACCGTGGAAGCCGACAGTACGGAAGGCGTGATGATTGACTTCGGATATTGGGACGTTGTCTGGATACCGATGTCGTTCGACGAGGGGATGAACGGGAACGATGCTCTTGAAAAAGCATGCGAGATCGAGGAATACGACATCGTCTATCTGTATGATGATAAATCGCAGGTCTTCTCCGTTAATGAACAGGTTAACCTGTTCGGGATGCAATGGCATATGTATGTGCTCGATTCCGGCTCGTGGTCGCTTATAGAAGATCCGCGAGACGCTGAAGCGCCATCATACGGACTGATATGCTGGGCGAGAGCCTCGGGGGAGAACGGAGTAGTTCCAGGGACGGACTCCACAGGCTTTACTTATTACAGATATGCTAACAACGGATTTTCCTCCAAGACCGGAGAGAAGCTCAGGATAGTATCGCTTGCTCCTTCAGTGACCGAGATATTGTCCTCGGTGGGAGGGATCGACCTCATCGTCGGCACCGATCTTTACAGCAACTATCCTAAAGAGATTCTTGACAAAAAGAAAAGCGGTGCGATATCCGTCGTCGGGGGATACACCGACCCCAACTATGAATGGATAGTGAAACTCGGCCCCGATATAGTCTTCTGCGACGGAGGCACCGGAGAACACATCAACATGGCCAACAAGCTCCGCAAGTCCGGATTGGACTGCGTCGTGCTGTTCGATGCGGTCGATGTTGAGACATTATACGATAACATATGGATCGCAGCATCCGCCATTGGCCTCGAAGAGAACGCCCACTCCTCGATAACGGCCACAAGGATGACCATCGATACCATAACAGGGATAATAGGGACACAGCCGTCGAAGAGGGTGTTCCTTTCCCTTTCGGCAGACCCGTCCCCGTGGACATCTGGGTCTGGTACATTCGCCTCGGACCTCATATCGAAGGTCTCAGGAACGAACATCTTCGATTCACAGTCCTCGTCTTGGTTCATGGTATCAAAGGAGCAGATACATGCCAAACAGCCAAACGTCATCATAATAATCTACGGCGGCAAAGCGATCGTTTCCGAAGAAGAGTACCGCTATGTTGTTGAAAGATTGGATCCGGTCTGGAAAGAGACCCCGGCGTACAGGAACGGAGAGATCCACACCTTCTCTGGAGCCTCAGCCGACATCCTGTCCCGACCGGGGCCGAGGCTTGCGGAGGCCGATGAGCTTCTCGCAAAGATACTGTATCCGGACCAGTTCATGAACAAAGATCCGTTGGATACGGTGCCAAAATACTTCGGAGACGATTACCAGCGGTATCTGAAATACCAGAGGGTGGCGGCATGAGAACGGCTACGGCGGCAATAGTGATAGTGGTCGCCGTAATGGCGCTCATCCCGTGTTCACCTGCGGATGCCGCCCAAGGCGGGGACACACTTCTGATCGACTACGGGAACGGGAATTATGAATGGTTCGCCGTTGAAAGCACTGGATCATATCTGGACGTGCTGAGGTCCTGCAAAGATGATGTCTCGTACGACGGGTCGCTTACCATCGGGGGGATGGGACGCATCGCGGTATCGGGAGCGGCGGCCGACTGGAAGATATACTCATGGAACGGAAACAAGTGGGAATATAAGGGGTCGGACCCTATGCAGAGATACAGCGGGACATCCGCTTTCGGTCTTTTCTCCGATCCTAACATGGTCCCATCCGCAACCCCGGACGATCCTGCGGTCTGGACGCAGCTGGGAGGTTCGTCAGCATCTTACAGTGTATCTCCTTCATACGGCCCTTCTAAGCCTGCTCTCCCCGTCGAATGGTACAACACATACACGACAGGATACGTCGATTCCGGGTTGGTCGTCTCGGGAGATCTGCTGTATCACACAACGGGAGGGACGTACGGAGGAACGGGGACCGACGCAGACCCATGGATATACTGCCTGAACAGAAATACAGGAAAGGTCGTATGGAAATGCCATGGAACATATGGTTCCGGATACGAGGTCACCACACCGATCATCATTGACGGTTTCCTGGTGGTCACCACCACGAACGGCGACCTGTATGTGTTCGACCGATATACAGGCGCGGTCCTCGACAAGATCAACATTCCCTTCAACCCGCCTGCAGATTCAGGCGGCGATATAATATGGGACGGCAGGGTGTTCGTCACCGGAGGGACCACTCCCGTCTATGATTCGGGATGCATATTCTTAGGGTCTGCGGACGGGAAGGTCTATTGCTATTCTATATCTGGATCGGGAGTTCTTTCTCAGGTATGGTGTTACGACCCTCCTGCCGCTGGTTCGAAGGGTAACTACACTGGGACCAAAGGATGTTTCTACTACCATGCGCCGGTGATCGCCGGCGTCGACGGCAAAAGGATGCTGTTCATAGGCAGTTACGAAGGATACGTCCACGCCCTCGACATAACCACCGGCAAGGCCGTCTGGGTAAAACGTGTTATCGATATCAGAAAGGAGAACAGGTGCGTTCCTGACACACCCGGGTCCGCTGCAGGAATATGCATAAGTCCTGACGGGAGCACGCTGCTGGTATCATGCACGGACGGGGGGCTGTTCACCCTCTACGGATACCTTATCGCATTGGACCCCAAAACAGGGGATGTCCTTACAAAAGAGAACGGGACAGAGTGGAAGATAGAAGGACTGTTCACGTCCCCCGTGAGCACCGATGGCGGGTTCTACACATATGCTTCTCCTGTCAGTTCCGGGAAGAACGCCTTTACCGCCGCTGACGGGACCGTCATCGAGATAACCGATGCGATATACAAATTCAACTGGAACGGGGATGCGGAATGGGTATCATCTCCGTATCAGCTTATCAAAGCCCCCTTGACCCTTGCGGACGGAATCCTTTACGCAATGGACTACTCCGCAGGCTCATTCTGGCCGACCGGAGGCGGGCTGACGGCAATAAGCGCAAAGGACGGTTCGGAGATATGGAGAGTTCTGCTCTCGCCCCATACGGCCGACTCTTATTCGATGGTGCAGCCGACTGTCATCGGCGGAAAGGTCTATGCCGGCAACGATTTCGGCGCGGTGTACTGCCTTTCGGCAACGGCCGGTGCCGGTACCGAGGAGGAAAAGGTCCAAGCGCTGCAGACGCAGGGATTCCATCACTGGTCCTGGGTTGTGATCGGGGTCGTGGCGATCCTCTCGCTGGTATTCTTGGCAAGGTTCTACTGAGGCATCAAATGAAGTATCTGTACAGCGAAGGAAAAAAGGACGGCAAACCGTCCGCATTCGGAAAGTTCATCGGTCTCCTGAAGAAAGGATACCGCAAAATGAAAGAGGATATGGAAAAACCTCCGGACAACGAGGAGGGAGAGATAGCCCGCAAGAAACGGAGGTTCAGAGTGATTTGTATCTTCGGGATCATTATGTCGCTCGTCGCCTTCCTGATATCCATCTCAATATCCTCGGGAGGAGTCATACCGGTGAGCGAAGCATTCTCCGCGATGATATCCGCCATATCGAAGGGAGGCCACGACCTCAATACTATCGAGTTGTACATCTACCAGTCAAGGCTGCCGAGAGTATTGTCCGCGATAGCCGTGGGTTCGGGACTGGCGATAGCAGGGTGCATGTTCCAGGCCGTCATTAGAAATCCTCTTGTCGATCCGTACATAACGGGAGTGTCATCGGGTGCCGGCTGCTTTGCGATCGCCGCCGTGGCACTGGGTGTATCAATACCTTTCATGGGCGACAATGTGCTCTATATGATACCTGTCGCGGCCATTGTCGGAGGGTTGATCGCATTCGGCATCACCATGACCGTGGCCGAAGGCTCCGGAGGATCTGCCATCAACTATATTCTGGCAGGCGTGATAGTGGGATTCGCGTTCGCGTCCGTGCAGACGGTGTTCCTGTCGCTGGCAAAGGATAATCTTACCGACACTATGTGGTGGCTTTACGGTTCATTCGCGAACATAACCTGGGAGAACGCATGGCTGGTCTTCATTCCGGCGATGGGGATATCCTTCATCGCAATGCTGTGGGCAAGGGAGTTCAACCTCTTCATGGCAGGAGAGGAACAGGCGAAGCAGCTCGGCCTGAACGTAAGGAGGTTCAAGATGACCATGATGGTCGTCGCTTCCGTTCTGACAGCGGTTTGCGTAGCATTCTGCGGCATAATTGGATTTGTCGGATTGGTGATACCCCACGCATGCCGCATGGCCTTAGGAGGGGACCACAGGCTGATAATGCCTGCGTCGGTAGTTCTTGGAGCAATGCTGATGCTCTTTGCGGACCTTGTGGCAAGAACTGCCCTTTCTCCCATTGAACTGCCGGTCGGAGCGATAACGGCGATGATCGGCACGCCGATATTCGCATACATGCTGATGAAGAAGGGGCGTGAGTACAACGGCTGACCCCCTGCTCAGGATAATGGATCTCAACATGGACTTCGAGGGATTCCATGCCCTTACTGAGATAGACCTTGAGCTCGAAAAAGGATTGCTTGTCGGACTGATCGGTCCCAACGGCTGCGGGAAGTCCACCATGCTGAAATGCATATCCAAGATACACGAGCCCACCTCCGGAGAAATATCAGTTGACGGAACAGACATCTCATCAATGAAGCCCATAGAGGCTGCCAGGCTCGTAGCGAGCGTGCCCGCTGAGTCCGGACCGACCTTCGGTCTTTCAGTGATGGATATGGTAATGCTCGGAAGGTATCCCTTCGTCGATAAGATATGGTGGGAGAACCCCGAGGACGAGAGTATGGCAAGAAAAGCTCTCCAGACATTCGGAATAGACCATCTGAGAAGAAAACGCGTCTCCCTGCTTTCATCGGGGGAAAGACAGCGCGCGATGATCGCCAAGGCATATGTGCAGGAGCCGAAGCTCATGCTGGTTGACGAGCCGACATCCCACCTCGATATGAAGTATAAGCTTCAGGTCATGGAGTATCTCCAGTCCATGGCGAAGGCTGACATGACCGTCATGGTCGCCGAGCATGACATCTCTCTGATGGCAAGGTACTGCGACCTCTGCATAATCATGAAGAACGGCAAGATTGTCACCATAGGCGATCCCAAAGAGGTGATCGACGAGGATCTCATCCGAGATGTATATGAGGTGGATTCCCGCGTCGGCCTGGATGCCGACGGGGAGATATACGTCCTCCCGAAGAAGTACATAGAAGAGGCAAAGTGATGGACCCCGCAGAAGCGGAGGCCGGAAGGTCCGTCTGCGAGGTCAAGAAACATTACTGCTACAGATGCGGACACTTCTGGTTCTCCGATAAGGACGGTGCGCCTAAGGCCTGCCCCCGCTGCAGGTCGGCCCAGTGGGATTCTCCTGTCATGAAGAGGGCGATCTGTATAAAATGCGGGAAGGAGTGGGAGAGAGCAGAGATAGACGACGTGTGCCCGGCATGCGGATGTTCCCCTTCGGATGCGCTGCCGGAGAAGCAGATGCGCTGCAACCAGTGCGACCATGAGTGGCTGAGGAGGTCCGCAGACCTTCCCAAAAGATGCCCTGTCTGCAAATCGTCCAGATGGAATGAGGAGAAGATACCTCAGCACGCATGCTACAGGTGCGGATACGTTTGGAGGATGAGGTCCGGAGATCCGGTAAAATGTCCTAAATGCCAGTCGGCAAGGTGGAACAAGCCTGCCTATAAGCTTCAGTGCAGGAGATGCGGATATAAGTGGAGCACACGCAACGGCACGGCATCCGAGGAGGTGAACATATGTCCTTCATGCAAATCCCGCAAGTGGAACGAGACGCCCGATCTGATGATATGCAGGAGCTGCGGAGGCTGCTACATAAACAAGTCCAACGTGTCTGTCAGCCGCTGCCCCTCGTGCAATACGAAGAAGAGGTCATTCAGCAACATGTGCGGGTTCTGCAGGACTGTCTGGACATCCGCAGATGACGACTGGGCGATATGCCCCCGCTGCGGAAAGCCCAGATCGGACGAGATAAAAGAAAAAACATTCGAGATATGGAGTGACGGCACCTTCTCGCTGAGATACGTGCACACGGATGACTTCGCCTTCATCTATCTTTGGGAAGGAGGACAGCCGGCCGCCGTGATGTATTTCCATCATATGCTTGGAAAGATGAACATGACCGCAGACCAGTTCACGGCACGCGTATCGGATCCGGAATACAGGAAAGAATGGGATGGCATCTCCCGATTCATGTTCGAGCACCGCGATGATTACATCGAGAACATCGAGTATTACATGAAGCGCCTGAACCTCTGCAGGTTCGACGCAACCGTCCTTTCCATACATTCCACAGGGATGGGGCCGGAAGCGATCGCAGTAAAGTTCAGTCTTTCAGCGGGAGAGGTAAGAAGGTCCTTCGACAGGATAATGTCCGCATTCGCGGATAATGGGATAGTGGTGAACGACTCCATCTTCACCGATGATCCCATGTCGCTGTACTAATCTGATACTTAACGGCATATATCAGCGCCCAGCGTATCAAGTTTCAAAATAAAGGGCAACGACCCAGCCGGTTTATTCACGGCCTTGACCACGTAATTCATGCAGAATACTCTCGCATGTTTTTCTCAATATTGGAATATCCTCTGTGATAGCATTCCATATCATTTCAGGATCTATCCATTCATAGGTATGAGCTATGTCGTTCCTGGTTTGTCTGATGTCCTCCCATTTTATCTCCGGATACTTTTTGATTATATTTTCAGAGAGGTTTTTTGCATTTTCGCCGATCTGCTGTGTGTAAAAAGAGCAGAGATCCTGATACCTTGTATTCTTCAGAAAGTCCTCCACATATTCGCCGTATTCCCTCATCACCTCTTCGATCTTGTCGCAATACTTGAGGATGGTGTTCAATCGGTTAATGTCCTTCATGACCTTTTTATCCATAAACGACCACGCTTTCTTTCAGTATTTCATCTAGGATCTCGGGCGGAACTCCCTTTGTGGTCACGATATCTATCTCATTCCCGACAGCGTCCTGCATCTGTTTGAAAAATCCAGAGAATGTGAAAATGCTGCGTATCTTGCCTTTTTCTATGCAGAAATCATAATCGCTGTCCCCGTTATAATCTCCTCTTGCTACCGACCCGAAAAGGTATATCTTTTCTACACCGTATCTTTCCGCCACCGGTGCGATTATCGCCTTCAGTTCTTCGATGGAATATATCTCATGCGTTTCGGCCGACATTATTACTGTATCTGTTCTGTATCGTTTAAAACTGTCGTGTTTGCATTATATCCAAATAAAGACATTCGGTATTGTTGCTTTTCGTTCCGTACTTAAAGACAACATCACTTCGATTTACCGATACGGATTACCCAATTTACCATATGGGAACATATCAAAAAAATCGTCAAAAGTAATGATTTACCTAATCTACCACAGGAATTTCGAGAACCTTTTTATCTCTGTAATGAGTTGGATATTACATCCAACTGGTGAAGGAATTGAATAAAGATAAGTGCAGTTCATTGGAGGACCTCTACTTCGACAGCATGAGGAAGCTTGTGGCTATCGGGAAGAGGAGCAGCGACAGCCCTCCCTGCACGGACGTTCCGCCGCCGGAGGCTCCCCCGGAGGAGAAGAGGCACGTTTGCCTTCTCTGCGGATACCTTTGGAACATGAATCCTGACAAGGCGGAGGGGCCTAAGAAATGTCCAGCATGTTCAAGCGTACTTTGGAACAACAGCGATCTGAAACGCCGTCAGTGCAAGCAGTGCTCCCACAGGTGGATGAGCAGGATAGAAAACCCTTCAGTGTGCCCCAGCTGCAGGTCAAAACTTTGGAACAAAGAAAAAGAAAGGTATACCTGCGCCGACTGCGGGAGCACCCGTACTCACAGACCGGAGAACAATACTCCGACGAGATGTACGGATTGCGGTTCCGCTAATCTGTCGCCGGGCACGGTCGACTGCGTTTGCAAAAGATGCGGCTACGGCGGAAAGATGGACCCGAAAAGGGTGAACCGATGCCCCATATGCATGACCACCCTGTCAAGGGTGGATATGTCGGGGCATGAAATGGATTCGGGCAGTGATCGCCC
>WQTN01000114.1 GCA_009786295.1 Methanomassiliicoccaceae archaeon | reverse complement strand
AAAAGCAGGAAGATGCTCATCATCGGAGGAGGCGTCGGAACAGCCGCGATCATACCTGCCACAAAAGAGACAGGTGCCGATACGATAATAGGCGCCAAGACCAGCAAAGACATCATAATGGACGATATCGCGGCCAAATACGTGAAGAACCTATGGATCTCGACAGATGACGGCAGCAAAGGGTTCCACGGGAACGTTGTCCAGCTTATGAGGGAGAAGATCCAGGATAACAGCAGATATGATATGGTGCTGGCCTGCGGCCCGGAGATCATGCAGTATCACTTGTACAAAGCGTGCGTTGACCTCAATGTAGATTGCCAGCTGTCACTGGAAAGGCACATGAAATGCGGCATGGGCGTCTGCGGCTGCTGCGTCATGGACGACATGCGGGTGTGCAGGGACGGCCCGGTCTTCACAAAGGAGCAGATATCAAAAATGAGCGACTTTGGCTCCTCGAAACGTGACGAGTGCGGCCGTTTGGTTGAACTTGGGTGATATGTCTGAGATACCCGCCGGCCATTTCTCTGTGATTCACGGGAATCTTGTCGTTAACGTTCCTCGGAACATCTTCAAAGGGAACGGAGCGGCCATCGATGAAGAGAAGGCCGCTCCTTTCAGGGACATGCTGAAGCACAGATATCCTTGGCTTACGGAAAATTCGCTGAATATCCTCATGGAAAACGCAAGGGCAGCTATGATACGCATACTTGATGAGGAAACAAACGGCCGTTCCCTCAGCGAAGAACTTGAATCCAGGGGAAGACCCGATGAGGCCATCAGGCATCTGAAAAAACATTTGGAGAAAAATCCCCAAGACGCCGATACTTGGTATGCTTTGGGAGAATTGCTCTGCAGGTCCGGAAGGACGGAAGAGGGATACAAGGCGTTCGCCAGAGGAAGAGAGTTATTCTGAGCCCGCGAAAAGCGCATTTATGGCGTCGATGGTCTCCGGCACAGTTGCGCCCCATGGGATCTTTGCGGTGTTCCCTTCTATCTCATGACCTTCTTTGATCGTGCAGCATCTGACGATGGTCTTCACCCCGTCATCCGGAACAGCGTCAAGCGGACAGACGTTTATGAAGGGTACATCTCTGCCGTAGAGCGTGCAGAATATCCTTTTGGACAGCCCGCAGCCGATAAGTGTGACGTCGTGCCTGAGTTCCGGTGCCGTGTCGAGGAAATAGAACGGCATATCTGCTTTCATCCCAGATACTTTGCATGGGAACATCACCGCTTCTGTCCTGACATGTTTGATGTTTTCTTCCAGATCGGTGTCCTTATATTCCGGGATGATCGGGATATCCACAAGTCCCGAGGAAAGGGCCCTGTCGACAAGAACGCGCAGTCTGGAAGGCTGCGGGGGGATGTTGTCGATAGCCCTGAGTTTCACCGTTTTTAATCCTGATACAAAATTTATGTAAGAGAACATGCCCTCTATTACCACTGCCTTGCCTGGATATCTCTCCTGGACCGATGCAAGAGCGGGAAGGTTCAGAACATCTACCGACGGATCCTTCACGAACAAGGTGTCTTTCGGCAGAGACACCGTCTCAACGCCGATGACCTTTCTGAAAAGGCTGTCCGACCCGTCTTTGCGGATCCTCACAACAGCAAGTTCTTTTCCGTTCCTCAGTACAAGATATTCTGTCCTGACATAGATCTCCCACTTCAGAACAGCATCGGATATGTTGTTCTCGGTTAGGGGGAAGTCCACATCATGCAGAGATATGTCCTTGCAGTGCATGCCACTGTATTCATTGCATTCTCTATAATCCTGCCGTCAGCCCATCACTGACTGCTCTTTGCTGTGCATGCGAAACGTTTATTATACTGCCGATAATGGGGTTAATCAAGTCGGGGTAACACAGTGGCTATGTGGCGGACTGCAGATCCGCATACGGGGGTTCAATTCCCTCTCCCGACCCCATTTTTCTATATTCTCTATAGTTATGGTCAAATTACACAATCTTTATAAACACCTTATAAATAGCGGTGGTTGGTGTAAAATATGGCTAAGATGAATATCGAGAATGTTGTCGCTTCTACCTCACTCGGACAGGAGCTTGATCTGAAGGCTATAGAGAACGCACTTGATGGTGCGGATTATAACCCTCAGCAGTTCCCTGGACTTGTATACAGGATCAAGGAGCCCAAGACCGCTACTCTTCTTTTCAGAAGCGGGAAGGTCGTTTGCACAGGTGCGAAAAGTCTTGGCGACGTAAAGATCGCGATCAGCAAAGTAGCAAAAGACCTCGAGAAAGCTAACATAAAGATAAGCATCGAACCAAAGATAGAGGTCCAGAACATTGTCGCCTCATCGGACCTCGAACAGGAGATCAACCTGAATACTGTCGCCATAACTCTCGGTCTTGAAAAGGTCGAGTATGAACCCGAGCAGTTCCCCGGCCTGGTTTACAGGCTTGATGAGCCCAAGGTGGTAGTGCTTCTGTTCGGATCCGGAAAGATGGTGTGCACCGGTGCCAAGGTCCCTGAGGACGTAGTGCGCGCCGTAGAAAAGATCGCGGCAGAACTAAGGGCCGCAAGCCTGATGATCTGAACCTTTCATCAACAAACCATTTTCTTTCTTACATCTTCCTTTATTGAAAAGTGCAGTCAATACTGGTCCAGCAGAGGATTTTTCTGCGGAATACCTGTTGCCGCATCGGATAGGTTACGTCTGCCGGATGAAATTTTATATTCGGCATTTTTCAAGGCGGCGCATTCCTGCTCATAACTCCAAATGTTATATACTCATATATCCTGCTCCATATCGATGTTCTGTTCGCAGTGTGGTTCTCTCATTGCAAGAGAAAACATGCCCTTCTGCCCAAACTGCGGGCATATGCTGAACGCCCGCAGCATGCCTGGAGCCGAACAGACCCGCGATCCCAATAAAACTGACCGTATTGCGCATAAAGACCGGCGCAGGAAGAACGGGATAGCTGCTAGAGTCGTGATCTGTCTCACACTGGTCTTGGTCGTCGGAGCTCTTATCTTTATTGTCAATGCCGATAACAAAGACACGCTCCACGGAAGAATAGAGATACAGACCATCAACGATGGCGAATACTTCGAACTCAGCGGGGACTTCCTTTCCGATGAGGGGGTATTCAGCGTAAGCCTGACGGATGCCGGCGAAATCGCATTCGCTTTGACTGCCGGTGTATCATCCCAATACGATTATTATCACTGGCATCTCTTCGATAACGACCATGTCGCGTCAACAAATACGTTCATGTATTCAAAATACACCGGGGAGCGGCTGGGGAAGGCCGAACCGACACTGTATTATTTGGTCCAGAAGCCTGGCGAATATGATGTTTCCGTCGATTGCTTCGTGTATGTGGGGGGAGAAAAAGTTTACAAAACCACCTACTCTGGAACAGTCACTTATATGGGGAACATAACAAAGAATTATACCTGGAGATATCGCGGAACAGAGTATAACGCCGGAGTTACATTCAGTTATGATGAGTACCGCCTGTTCTCGCACATGAACACCAACGGCAGATCGGTTACCAACTATGCCAGGGTCAGTTCCTTCGTCACATATGATGGGCCGGTCATCGTTGAACTGTCGAACTCGCTTCGCAATGCGTACGGCAGCGATAAGGACACGACCGGCCAAGAATTTGCGCAATTCGTGCTGTCGTTCGTCCAGATGTGTTTTGACTATCCCTCGAACTCAAGTCAGATGGGAGCCGACAAGTATCAATACGGACAGGATGAGTATTTTGCATACCCCATTGAGACGATCTTCTACGGAATGGGGGATTGTGAGGACACGTCCATCCTCTGTACGGCTTTGTTCGTGGCGCTTGGGTATAACGGAGCGGTTGTGATCGTCCCGGGACATGCCGCTTCCGCGGTGGGATTGAAAGAGTACGCGCCTGAGCCGTACTCGGACTCCCTCTTTGAGACGATACAGCACACCAGGAACGGCATAACATATTACATCTGCGAGACCACTGCCGACAACCCGCAGGCGATCGGCCTCATAAGATTGTCAGGGAATAACGGGGTCCCGTACAGCGAGTACATCGGAAAATCGAATTACGGTTTTTACTTTGTAGAATCAAATCCTCTTAAACCCTCTCAGTATCCATCTGACGATGGACTTAACGCCGTATCTGAGTGTGCTTGAGGCGCGTCTGTTAGTGCTTGAGGGCTTTGCTTTCTTTTCCATCACTGCATTGAGGGCGTCCTGCCATGTCGCAATGCCGTCCGGAAGTTCAACTACGCCGTCCCCGATGAATTGAGGAGTGTGCGCATCGCTTCCTGCCGAGACCGGTTTTCCTGTGCGGGCCGCGAGAGCCTCCGACCTCCTGTTGCTTGAGGCTGTGGACCTGGCGTTCCTTGCCTCGATACCGTCAAAATCATTTTCGAGGGTGTTCTTCTCTCCCAGACCGGACCACCACCTGTAAGGGTGCGCGGCAAACGCAACGCCTCCTGCCTCGTGGATCGCGTCGATCGTCTCCTTTATCGTCATTTCCTTTGGAATATCCCTGTCGATGCCGTATGCGAGTATGTGCCCATCTTTGGACGATACCTCTATCCCCGGTATCACAATGACCTTTCCGTTGTCTTTGACAAAACCGTAAGCTTCGAAGCTGTTGTGGTCGGTGATCGCTATGCACCCGAGTCCTCTCTCAGCGGCTGCCGCCACTATTTCCTCCACGGTCGATTTTCCGTCGTTCGAGAAGTTGGAATGTATGTGCAGGTCCGCTTTCATCTGATGATTGCTCCGTCCTTGATATCGGAATCCACTGTCGCTACGCATCCTTTGCCGTCGCTCAGCACGAGCGCGTTATTGCCGTCGACGATGACCGCTATGCGCTCCGGAGACCCTGCAGGAAGGTCTATGTTCATCGAATTGCACAGGACTTTGCCGCCGGATGCTCTGGAGACGACCATTTTGATCTTCTGGAAATCCTTGTATTCTATCATTGATGATGAGTTCTTAAGTCCTGAGTTCATTTTTGTCCCAGGAGGAAGGTCCTTCAACGGTCTCAGCAGCTGGACCGATGTGCCTCCCAGGGCCTCATCGTCCGCGGCGAGCAGCATCCCTTGAGATGTCAGCCCCCTCAGTTTTGCCGGCTTGAGGTTAGATACCAATATTATGTTCCTCCCCACCATCTGTTCTTTCGAATAATAGGCTCGCAGCCCTGCGACTATCTGCCTCGGCGCCTCTTCGCCTATGTCGACCTTCAGGACAAAGAGTTTTTCTGCATCTGGGTGCTCTTCCGCGCTCAGTACCCTGCCCACGCGGAGATCGAGGCTCTTGAAGTCAGCATATGCCTCGGGAACGCCGACAGGTTCTTCTTTTTCTTCCTCAGACTCGATCTCTATCTTCTTGTAAACAGGAATTGGTTCGGAAAGCGGCTTTCCCGCTGGAAGCTCGGATGTTACGGCGGCGATGCCGCTCTTTTCTATGCTTTCTCCGTATCCCAGATATTCCCATATCTTTTCAGAGGAGCTCGGCATGAAGGGCCAGGCCATAACAGCGAGGGCTTTCACTATCCTCAGGTTATTGTTCATGACCCTGCCGCATTGATCTTTGTCGGATTTTATCAGGGCCCACGGTTTTACCGAATCAAAATACCTGTTGCCGAAGCGCGCAAGCTCCATCACTGTTTTGATCCCTTTTTTAAAGTCACATTTGGAGAGACATTCATTATATTCCTCAAGGGCTGCACGTATCGCGTCCAGGACCTCTTTTGCGCCTTCCTTGGCATCTGCGCCCGGGATCTTTCCGAAATTCTTATGCGTGAAACTCAGACACCTGTGGTAATAGTTGCCCAACGCGGACACGAGCTCGCTGTTGATCTTCGTCTGGAAGTCCTCCCATGTGAATTCGGTGTCGTGCGTGTCTGGCATGTTCACGGAAAGATAGTACCTGACGGCGTCCGCGTCGTATTTCATAAGGACCGTCGGGATGTCTATGGCCCCTCCGCGGCTCTTAGAGAGCTTGCCGCCGTTGAACATGAGGTATTCGTTTGCCGGTATGTCATACGGAAGATTCAGTCCGCCTATGCCCATGAGTACCGCCGGCCAGATTATCGAGTGGAAGGGGATGTTATCCTTTCCGATGAAATAGTAATGTTTCGCCTCCGGATTCTTCCAGTATTCTTTCCAGAGCTCCGGCTTTCCTACCATTTTCGAGTATTCGATAGATGTGCTCAGATACCCCATCAAAGCCTCGAACCAGACGTATATGGCTTTATCTTCCCACCCGGGCATCGGCAGCGGAACTCCCCAGGACATGTCCCTTGTCATCGCCCTGTCCACAAGCCCTTCCTTCAGCCAGTTGATGGTGAACGTCTTGACGTTCGACCTCCAGTGATCTTGGCTGCCAGCGTATTCCATCAGCTGCTCGCTGAAGGCGCTCAGTTTGAAGAAGAAGTGGTTCGTGGACCTTACACCCGGCTCGTTCCCGCAGTGTATGCATCTGGCATTCTCCAGGTCCCCGGGCTCGAAGGTCTTGCCGCATGAATCGCACTGGTCGCTCCTGACATCCTTTGCCCCGCAGTTGGGGCATGTCCCCTCCACATACCTGTCCGGAAGGAACTTATTGCAGCCTGTACAGTAGTATTGGTCCGTCTCTTTCTCATAAAGATATCCTTTGCCCAGGAGGTCCATGAACACCTTCTGCACAACCTCTATGTGATTGTCCCCATGCGTTTTGCTGAATAGTGAATATTGTATGCCCATGTCCTCTATCGCTTTTTTGTTTATGCAGTGGTATCTGTCGGCTACAGCGGCCGGAGTGGATTTTTCTTTCTCCGCCGTTACGGTAATAGGCGTTCCGTGCTGATCCGAACCTCCCACGACCAGCACCTCGTTCCCGATTAGACGGTTGTACCTGCCGAATATATCGGGCGGCAGAAGGGAGCCTGCCAGGTGTCCGATGTGGATCGGACCGTTCGCATAAGGCCAAGCGATGTTGATGCATATCTTTGACATTTAATGGACCAGGATGTTCAATGCTTATAATGATAATAAAGATGTTGGACATCATGTGTCAGGCAAAAGAGTCCTGCCGTCCCTTTTTGCAACGTCCTTCAGCACCACATATGCCCAGTATCCCATCAGCGCGCCTCCGAACACTTCCGTGACGAACATGGCCCACCACAGCGACGTAAGGGTCCCAAAGCAGTATGCCGCTATGAGGAACGTCGCCGCAAGCATGGCGTTCCTGATGAAAGTGGATATCAGCGATGTCTTCGACCGTTTGAGCGCCTGCAGCAGGGATGACCCGATGTATATGAGCGACATGATCGGAATGAACGATGCGAAGATGTACAGCATAACGACCATGTCGCCGTGCAGATGCTGCATGTCCGGAGCTACTGTGAACACCGATGCGATGGGACCTGCGAGAAGGCACATCGTGACCGCGAAGACCGACAGCAGAAGCACTGACGTCTTTACTGAAAACAGATACGCCTGCCTTATCATATCATATCTTTTCATGCCGAATTCCGCCGAACATGCGGACACTATGGCCCCGCCCATCGCCTGCGCCGGTATCAGCAGGATGTACATCAGCCTCCATGCTACGGTGTATATTGCCATGGCGCTTGTCCCGCCGACCATGATGATGCAGAAATTGAAGGTTACGTTGAAAGCGCTCATTACCGTGAACTCAGCCGTCTGCGGCAGCCCGACGGACAGTATCTCCCTCTGAAGCGCGATATTCGGCCTCATATCCTTTATCCTGAACTTGATGAACATGTCTTTCTTCACAAAATACCAATACAGTCCTATGATGATCGATATCCCGAAAGCTGCCGTTGTCGCCCATGCGGCGCCCGCCACGCCCATGTCCAGGCTGTAAATGAAGATCGGGTCAAGGATCAGGTTCGCTATCGCTCCAATGACCTGTATGTACATTGACCTTCTGACCGCCCCCTCCCCCCTCATGATGCCAGACATCACTCCGCTGATGAAGATCAGGACCGCGCTGATGTACAGCGGGATGGCGAATTCCATCGAGGCCTCTATCGTAGGTCCGGCACCTATCGCGATCAGCACTGGTTCTGCTGTCAGCAGAAGCACCGGGGTCGCGATGATCGCCGCAATGATGCATATTATCAGCGACTGTGCGGCTATCCCGCCGGATTCTTCCGCCCTACCCATACCGATGCATCTTGCGATCGCGGCCGATGCGCCGATACCCAGACCGGAGCCTATGCCAACCAGTATAGAATATATCGGAGACACAAGACCTAACGCGGCCATGGCATTCCCGCCGAGGCCGGTGACCCAGAAGCTGTCGACAAGACTGTTGCTCTGCTGCGCCAGAAGTGCCACTGCGATAGGGATGGAGAAAGCTACTATAGCCTTCCTGGGGTCTCCCAGCAGAACATTCACGCCTTTTGTCGCGGACACTTCCATGCGCCTGAATTGACATCGGTTATATTGAACTATCTATAGAGCGGTTATTCCCGCAGAATGTCTGCTGTGACCAAAGCGGCTGACGATTGCACCTGCCAGGATCATCTGGGTCCAGAGAGTAAGAAGTCCTTAAGATGCCTCCCCTTCACTCCATCCTTGTCAATATTCCAGAACTCATCCATTTTGTTTTGTTAGGGTTATAACCCGAATGAATACAATTTTTATGGTTTCGTTCGGGTTATAACCGGAACAAAATGACATAATTGTTTTGTATTTTGTTGCTGATGCTTATGACTGCTTTGATAAACAATCTGTATTTGATACAAAGATCATTTTTCAAAGCAGGCCGGCAAAGAACAGCTGGCGTTCATAAATCAAAGAAGGTATGCAGATGGCCGTAGTGTATAAAGATGCGCAGGATCTTCGGGCAGAGGACCTGAAGGAGCTGTTCCTGTCTGTTGGCTGGTCTTCGGGGCACTATCCAGAAAGATTAGTCATTGCGATGAGAAACTCTGCGGCCGTGTTCACAGCGTGGGACGACGACCGGCTGGTAGGGCTGATAAATGCTTTGGACGACGGAATAATGACTGCTTATGTGCATTATCTGCTTGTGAATCCAGCATATCAGGGCAAAGGCATCGGAAAGGAATTGGTCCGTCTGATATCGGAAAAATACAAAGGTTATTTGCGGATCGTTTTGGTCGCGTACGACAGCCAGATCGGTTTCTATAAAAACTGCGGATTCGAGGTTGGCAGCGAAAAAACGCCCATGTTCATTACATCTCTTTGGACATAATGCGGATGTGCTGCTCACCGGTTTGACATAACCGATGGTTTTCATCAGCCTAAAGATTAAATTGAACCTCACGATAGGCGGAAGCATGCGAATAGCCGCCGTACTGCATGACAGATGCCAGAGTCGGAAATGCAACAAGGAGTGTGTCAAATTCTGTCCGCTTGTGAGGACCGGGGTGGAGTGCATCACTTTTACCGAAAAAGGCAAACCGATCATTTCAGAGGCGTTGTGCCACGGCTGCGGCATCTGCGTGAACAAATGCCAGTTCGACGCAATAAAGATCATCGGCCTCGCGGATGAGCTGAAAGGGGAGATGGTCCACCAGTACGGCGAGAACACATTCCGCCTTTACAGATTGCCTGTACCGAAAAAAGGCCTGATCACCGGCATATTGGGGCCTAATGGCATTGGAAAGACCACTGCCATCAAGCTTCTGTCCGGGACAGAGATACCGAATCTCGGAAAGTATGATAACCCTCCGTCGAAAGAAGAGGTGCTGGCACACTTTACCGGAACCGAACTGCACGACCACCTGAGGAACCTGTACGCAGGGAACACCAAGGTCGCGATGAAACCTCAGTATGTAGATAAACTGCCCCAAAGCATCAATGGGGTCGTGCGCGACCTCCTGAGCAGAGTGCAGGAGCGTATGAATGTCCAGGAGGCCGCAGAACTCTTCGACCTCACAGAGGTGCTGGACCGCGAACTGACAAAACTCTCGGGCGGAGAGCTCCAGCGGTTAGCGATGGCGGCCACGATGATGAAGGATGCTGATATCTATTTCTTCGACGAGCCCACGTCCTATCTTGATATCTATCAAAGAGTGAAGATGGCCAAGATAGTCAAGGACCTGAGCGTAGACAAACAGATAATAGTGATAGAGCACGACCTCGCGATACTCGATTATCTTGCGGATAATGTGAATGTCGTGTATGGTTCCGAAGGCGCATACGGCGTCTTCACATTAGCGAGACAGGTAAGGACTGCCATCAATGTGTATCTGGACGGCTACCTTCCGGAAGAGAACATAAGATTCAGAGACAGACAGATAGAGTTCGAATCATCGCCTCCGAGGGCTGAGTGGAACACCCCGGACCTTGTGGAATTCGACAGCGCGGAAAAGGACCTCGGAGGGTTCAGGCTGACAATAGGGAAGGGTGCCGTTAAGATCGGGGAGTCTGTCGGCATAGTCGGACCGAACGCCACCGGGAAGACCACCTTTGTGAAGATGCTCGCCGGCGTGATCAAACCGGACAAGGGGAGTCTTGAGACGACAGTGAAAGTATCGTACAAACCTCAATACATCTCGCCCGATGCCGAAGGCACGGTCAGAGACCTTCTCTTTGCCAAAGCATATGATATCGTGAACTCAGGATTCTTCGAAGGAGAGGTCCTTAATCCGCTGGGGATCAAACACCTTATGGAGAAGGATATCGGCACCCTGTCAGGGGGAGAGCTGCAGAGAGTAGCTATCACACTGTGCCTCGCCGCTGATGCGGATATGTACCTCTTCGACGAACCGTCCGCATACCTGGATTCAAACCAGAGGATGAATGCCGCCAGAACAATAAGGAGGATGATGGAAAAGACCGGGAGGAGCGGGATGATCGTTGACCACGACATCTATTTCCTCGATATGGTATCTGATTCCATGATGGTCTTCGGCGGCGAACCTGGACACCACGGGATAGGGGAGGGGCCTCTGGAAATGAGGGAAGGGATGAACAAATTCCTCTCGGCGGTCGACATAACTTTCAGGCGCGATGCCGATACGAACCGCCCGAGGATCAACAAACCTGATTCCAAGCTTGACAGGGAACAGAAGGCCAAAGGCGAGTATTACTATTCGTCTTCGTGATGACCAGTTTCAAACACACAAAGCTTATTTATTGAATGGTCATTCAACGCACATCACGCAGAGGTAGTCAAGCATGGCCAAAGACGCTAGGTTGAGGGCCTAGTCCTTAGTGGTCCAAGGGTTCAAATCCCTTCCTCTGCACCATTCTTTTCATCTGTTTGAGCGGCTCTTCCAGTAATCTATTCCGGACTGCCCCATGGCCCTTACGTTCGCGTCCGGGCTCGACTGCGGTGTTTCGCATCCAGGCGCAAGTATGAGCCCGCCGTCCCTCCCGGCTATGTCGATGATCCTGTAACATTCAGTAGCGATGTCGTCCGGGGTGCCGCTCATGATCAGGCTTACCGGATCGATGTTTCCCATGATGGCCACCTTCTTTCCGGCGGCCCTCTTTGCTTTCGCGGCATCCACCGCATGATCGAAACTGAAACAGTCCACCTTGAGCTCGGGCAGCATGGGCATTATGCCCAAGGTCTCCCCGCATATGTGCAGGTATGCCGACACATCATGCTCGGTCTTGACATCGGATATCACTTCCTTCAGTGCCGGATACGAATATTCTCTGAACATGTCCGGAGATATCAGGTCCCCAGACGATGTTGGGTCCGCCATCCACATGACGGTCGCGCCGGACTCGATCATCTTGTTCTGCAG